>WRKH01000190.1 GCA_009778175.1 Turicibacter sp. | reverse complement strand
TAGGAGATTTATAAAAATGCAAATAACCAGATATGATGGCACACGTTTCATTACAGAAGAGGAGATTGACAGGGAATTTACAGACCATTGGGTGCTAATCGCAACCGCAAAGGCGGTGGACAGAAAAGGCTATTTAGTGGCATCCGCCGATGGCGACGACGACAATTACGCGCCGCTTTCCGACATTGCAATCGACGAATTAAACTCAAATGCGAAAGTGATTTACGGTTGCAAAGAGCGAGGAGGCGACTTTCATGCCCAACTTCTCGGCTGATTTAGACCAGGATAGGCTACATCGCTACATTTTCCCAGTGCAATTATGGGACAAGGCGAGGAAAAAATTTAGCGATAATGTGGACGTGCTGTTCGACACAGGGGCGTTTAACACGGTCATTCACAAGCCGCTTGCCCTAAAATACGCCACCATGCTAAACGGCACAATGCCAATCGCAATCGGCGGCTACAAACTAATCGCCAACATCTGCATTATCCAACAAATGCGGATTGACAACCACATTCTGCACAAAATAGCGGCTTTGGCAGTCCCATTCACAGGCGAACTAAAAGGACACATCCTGCTCGGTGCAAACGTAATCAACAACTGGGAAGTAACGCTTTCACGCCAAAAACACAGACTTTCGGCGAACGAAGACGTGTCAGCCTACCGCCACATTTTCAACGCCAAGGGCCAAATAATGTCGTTTCAAGAATTAGAATAGGAGATTTATAAAAATGCAAATAACCAGATATGACGGCACACGTTTCATCACAGAAGAGGAGATTGACAGGGAATTTACGGATTGTTGGGTGCTAGTTTCCACGGAAGACAGGCGAGACGCACTTCAAAGGCAAGGCTACCTTGTGGCATCCAGCCCAGGCGCGGACGAGAATTTTCCGCCGCTTTCCGACATCGGAATGTTAGAATTCGACTCGAAAGCCATGATTATTTACGGCTGCAAAGAACGAGGAGGCGATGTCAGTGTCAATATTCTCATTTGAGATGGACAACTCACGACCGTATAGGTACGCATTTTTAGCCCAACTGTGGGACAAACGCCGCAAAAAATACAGCACCAATATTGGCGTACTGCTCGACACGGGTGCATATAATACAGTCATTCACAAAGCCCTTGTTCCGCAATTTGCCACAATGCTAAAAACCACGATACCCACGGTTATGGGCGGCTACAAAGGCGATGCAAATATTTGAATTATACATAAAATGAATATCGGTGGTCACGTGCTAGAAAATGTTGCCGCGCTGGCAATCTCTTTTGCAGGGGAGTTGAAAGACCAAATCCTCTTAGGCACGAATGTTACAAACAACTGGAAATTCACGATTTCACGCCAACAGCACGAAATTTCAGCCACCGAAGAATTGACCAATTATCGCTACTGCTACAACCGCAAAGGCGAGATAATGGCGTTTCAATATTCATAGAAAAGGAGAAACTATGAACTGGGAAGAATACAGGCAACAAATAGAGGAACGGGGCAAACTGCCCGAGGATTGGTACATCATAGGCATCGATCTCGGAACGACCAACTCCGTCATAAGCTACTGGGACAACGCAAACGCAAGGCCCGAGCCTATCGACATGAGCAACGGTTTTGGTAAGGTGCCGCTGCCGTCCGTGGTGCAATATCGTGCGGACGAGACGGACGAAGAGGACGGCCACGAATGGGTAATCGGCGAGGAGGCTTTTCGCTCCATGAAAATCTATCCAGAGTCCACAATCCGCTCCGTTAAGCGGCTTATGGGGACTGGCGAGACGTTCTCGTTCGGCGGCGTGGACTATCTGCCGGAGGATATTTCTGCGAAAATCCTGCGTGAACTTATCGACCATGTGAGCAATTTGAACCCCAAGGCGGAGATTGCTGGGCTAGTCGTGTCCGTGCCTTACGACTTTGACGATGCGGCGAAAAAGGCGACAATGCGGGCTTGCGAACTGGCTGGACTTTCCGAGAAACTCATCTGCCTAATCGAAGAGCCGAAAGCGGCGGCGTTGGCGTACAATTTCCGCACCACGCACGGCAAGGACGGCGGCTTAAAAGAGGACGAGAAAATCCTAGTTTTCGACTTCGGCGGCGGCACGCTCGACATCACAATCTTTCACATAACGGAGCGGAACGAGCATAAAATCAAGCTGCAAGTCATAAGCGACGGCGGCGAGGCGTTCCACGGCGGCGACAATATCGACGAGGTTTTGCTAACGCAAAGTTACGAATATGTTCAGAACAAAACTGGGCAGACGCGCGCCGACATAGCCGTGGAAAATCAAGTAGAACTGGCACTCCGCGCGCGCGAGGCAAAGGAACGCTTGACAGGGGTAAAATCCTTTCGGATTCCCTTTACATTCTGCGTTCCGCCGTTCGTGGAGCAGATAGGACGGGATGATTTCCAAGAACTCATACGACCGTTTATCGACAAAACTCGGAAACTGGTACAAAAGGCGTTGCGAGAGGCGTACACAGGGACGTTGACCGCCGCCGACATTGACCGAGTAATCTTGGAGGGCGGTTCGTCCGAGATGCCGTGGGTGCGAGATATGTTACTGGACATCTTTAACGATTCCGAGAAAATATACAAGCCAGACCGAGCGGCAACGGATATTTCGCGCGGCGTAACATATTATGCCGCCATGAAAATGGGATTACTATCGCATCCAGACCTAGAATCCGAGAAAATCACGGTCGAGTTCGAGGCAGCCGTACCGCATGACATTGGCTTAGAATTGGGCGGCAACCGATTTTTCACGATGATACGTTGCGGCACGTCCTATTCGCTCGCCAAGAAGAGCCACACATTCACGTTATCGGGCGAAACCGAGGAAGATATGCAGAATTTCAACCTCCGCATACTCGAACGCATAAACAAGGACGATCCATTCGAGAAATGCAAGTTAATAGGCGAGGTAGAAGTTAGCGGACTGCCGCCACGCCCCTCTGGCATGACAAAGTTAAAAATCACGCTAATGGTGGAAGAAGAGGGCGGACTCGTCAAGGGAATAATCGAAGACCTGGGCAACGGCGACGATTTCCCTCCGAGCGGTTTCCGAGAAAACTTCGACCCTTCACGTTTCAACAAGACGACATTAAAGGCTTAAAACCGTGGGGCGCTGCCCCACACCCCGCAAGGGAGCGCGCCCCCTTGACCCCGCACATTTTTATGGGATTTTTATACGGCAATGCAATTTTCAGAGAAGTAGCGTGTAGAACGGGGAAAACAACCGCCAAAAGCAAAACGGCGGAAAATCGGCGAATTTCAGAAAAAAAGCAAAAAAGTTAAAAGTTTGATCAAACTTTACAAAGTTTGCGGGGTTTGGGGCAGAGCCCCAAGGTCTTAGTTAGGAGAGATTATGGGATATTTGGGAATAGATTTAGGGACTACTAATTCGGTGGCGGTTATTTATAACGATAAGACGGACGGATTGGAAATAGTTCGGATAGACGGAACGGACGAGATTTTGCCGTCCGTGGTTGGGTACATGGAAGACGGCGTTGTCGTGGGTAGTGAAGCCAAAAATGGCGCGATTATCTACCCTGAAAGCACTGTCATGTCCGTGAAAAGAATGATGGGTTCCGGCGAGAAAATTAGCGTCAATGAGGGCGAATATGACCCCGAGGCGGTGTGTGCCGAGATTCTCAAAAAGTTGAAAAGGGCGGCGGAAGAACAGGCGAAAGAAACGTTCGGCGAGGTCGTGATTACGCACCCTGCTTACTATAATGATAGGCAGATTTATGCGACTAGGCAGGCTGGGCTGGCGGCTGGGTTTGACAACGTCTATTTGCTGTCCGAACCGCTTTCGGCGGCGATTGAATACGGCTATCGTCAGAGTTATGCACAGACGCTTATGGTGTACGACTTGGGCGGCGGTACGTTCGATGCCTGTGTTTTGCAGGTTTCGCAGGATGCGGACGGGCAGGAGGTTTTCCAAGAATTGTCCGATGTGGGCGATATGCACCTCGGCGGCGACGACTTCGATGCGGAGCTGATTCGCTGGATGAAAGAGAAATTTATCGAGGCGAACGGCATTGACCCAGATGGGCTGGAACAGGCGGAGCGGAAGAGGGTTTTGCAGAAATTAAAGGCGGAGGCGGAGGCGGCAAAGAAAAAATTGTCTGGGACGAATAAGGTCGCCATTCGCATAAATCCGTTGCTGATTCACGGCGGCGTTCCGAAAAATTTATCTACGGAAATCACGCGCGAGGAATTTGAGGCGTTAATTCGGAAATATGTTGACAGGAGTCGAGATATTATCGAAGAGGCGTTAAAGCGGTCTGGCAAGGGTGCGGACGAGATTTCCAAGGTGATTTTGGTCGGCGGCTCGACACTCATTCCCATGGTAAAAAGAATGGTGGCTGGCTTTATTAAAGAGCCGTATAGGGCGACAGATCCAGCAAAATCGGTGGCTATGGGCGCGGCGATTTACAATTATCTGATACATTTGCCCAATCGGAACGTAAAAGTCGGACAGATAACTCGGCAAATTTTCGGAACGGAAGCCGTTACAAACGTGGCTACAATGGAGCGGAAGCTGATTCCGATAATTCCGATGGGCAGTCCGATTCCAGGCAAATTCTCGGACAGCAATTTTGCGAGTATGTCGGGCGCTAATATGGTAAATGTGGACGTGTATCAGTGGGAAAGTGGGCATGAGGCGGAGCGGAAATATATCGGAACGGTCGTATTAAAGGGCTTATCGGGGACGACACAGCTCGAGATTACATATGCGATTGACGAGAATAATATTTTCGAGGTTTTTGTGCAGGATTTGACGACTGGGCGGACGGAAAAGGCTGAATTTGACCGCACGAAGACGACCGCACCACCAATCCGAGAAACACGGAGCGGCGGCACGGACAAGGTCAATGTCATGTTTTTGATAGACACGACAGGCAGCATGGACACGTACATAAACGGCGTAAAGGACAGGGCAATCGAGTTTTCGAGCATTTTGGCCTCCAAGGGAGCGACCTATAAATTAGGGCTGATAGGTTTCGGAGATTTGGGCGAGAAAGAAAAGCCGAGCGTTTATAATTTTACCAATGACGTGGCGAAATTTCAGAAACAAGTCAAAAACATTCCGAGAACTTATGGCGGAGATATTCCAGAATCGTCGTTGGATGCGTTGGAGACAGGCGTGGAGCTGTTGAAGTCGCACAAGGGGGATTTGGGCGTGCGGAATATTTTTATTCTGATAACGGATGCGCCGCCGCATATTCCCACGGCGAGCGGCAAGATGGTGCCTGACGTGCAGCATATGTTGGTCTCGCACGGCGTAACTACTTACGTTGTCGCGCGGAAGGACAGGGAGAGTATCGAGGCTTACGATCCGCTCACGAATCCTGGCGGCAAGTATTACGATTTGAATGATAAATTCTTTGATATTTTGGATAATATTGCTATGAGTATTGCGGAGTTGATAAGGATTTGACAGCTGTAACACGTGTAGATTGTGGGCGGATATTACCTGCCCGTCCGGCAGGCGGGTCCGCCCCTACACGAAATCCGAGAAATTTAGGGGGTAAAATTATAATGAAAATTCAGAAAATTATACTTGCTCTGCTGTTGGCGATTTTTGCGGCTTGCGGAGCGGACGAGGAGTTGGGACTGGAAGAAGAACCGCCGATTTACGGAGTTTACGAGGAGTCGGCGGTTGAGGACGGAGAGGAAAACGACGAAAACGAGCCGCTTGTCGAGGTTATCGAAGTCGCCTTTTCGCCAGACGATGTTTTCACGTCTGGGCGGACGAGGGCGGAATATTTGGAAGATGTGGACTTTTTGTACTACATTCTGACGAATAATTTTCCGTTCATGGGCGTGATAGAGCGGCGAAACGGCTTTGATATGCGGCAGGCGTTTGCGGATTTGCGGCTGCGGTTGGAGACGATTGAGGATATTATGGCGGATAGGGTGTTTTACGCCATTTTGGAGAACACTTTGTCGATACCAGCCGCTGGACTTGGGCATTTTGGCATACAAAGCAATGTGGATTGGCTTGTGAATGTCTATGGGCGTATGATTCCTGATGGGCTGGATTCGCCGTGGGTGTCGCTATTAGACAACCCTACGACACGAGAATTTTATCAACTGACGGACGAAATTTTCGATTTCTCGGATTTGGAAATTGGAGAAATACCTGGGGAAATGCCAGCGGAATGGGATATTGTCTCGCCGTATAACGTGCAGACTGACATTTTGACGGACGGTGTGGCGTATGTGGCTATCAGTTCGTTCAACTCCCAGTTCGCAAGGCATGACACGGAGGTTTTGTTGGAATTTTTCCGAGAAGTGGCGGATTTTGAGCATTTGATAATTGATATAAGGGGCAACGGCGGCGGTTGGAGCGGCTATTTTCCACAGCTTGTCATGATGCCGAATATCAGCGAATCCATGGCGGCTAATTTCTATATGTTATTTTCCGCACACCCACATAATATGATTTTCTTGAATTTCCGAGAAATGGAATCGAATCCGATAGATGAGGAGTTCTTGGAGCGGCTTGTTTACTTGAATGAAGACGATGCGGAGATGTTGGACGTGTATTTTCGAGCTGAATTTCTGTTAGAGCCATTGGAAGAACAGGCGATTTTTGGCGGTAAAATTTGGCTTATGGTGGACAGAGTGGTTTTCTCGGCATCGGAATTGGCGGCGCAGATGGTGCAACAGACAGGCTTTGCAACGATAGTTGGCGAGCCGACTGGTGGGGACGGATTGGGCATTGACCCATTTATCGTAACCTTGCCGAATACTGGGATTGCGTTTCGGTTTGCCGCCTCGTATGGCGTGGATTCGCTCGGACGGAATAACCAGGAATTTGCTACCACGCCTGATATTTTGCTACCTATGGAGCGTGCGTTGGAGGCGTTGTTGGAGATTATCTCGGAGGGGGATTGGGAATGATTAAAGCCGATGACGGTGGGCGGTATCGGTTTGTGGTGCATGATTTGACAAATGGCGGCGGAAGTGGTATACTTAAAATAAAAAGGAGCGGTTGAAATGCAAAAAGTAGAGGATAGGATTTTGACGAGTTCGCATGAGATAAGGTCGCAATATCCAGATAAATTCATGGTTTTCCAGTATTTGGAGGAAGACGATTATATGGATCCAGGCTATGTGCTGTACATTTGCGACACGAGAGACGAGGCGTTTTCGGTCTTGGTGGAAGTGCGTGAAAGCATTGCAAATATCTGCGTTATCGAGGGAAGGGATTGGTGGAACGTACTATGAGCAGGTTACGTATAGACGAGGGCTGGTTTGCTTGGATTTATTTGTATATCCAGCCCAATAATGCCGATATTCCATTGTTGCGGCAGCCTTTCAAGGTTGACACAGGGGCTAACATTTCGTCAATATCGAAAACGGATTTGGCGAAACTGGGCTTTGACAGGGCGTGGATTCTGCAAAACGGCGAATTGGACGAAAATGTCGATATTGCCAACGGTAGCACAGTAAACGATTGTTATCGGATTACCCTGCCGCAGGTACGGTTTGGGACGTATTTTTGCGAAAATGCGTTGTTTATCACATCGCTGACGGACGAGATGCGGAATCTGTTTGGATTGAATTTTATCCGATATTTTAACTGGGGGTACGATTACGATGCTCGTGAAGTGGAGTATTTACGCAATCGGAGCGGCGATGACGGTGGGCGGTATCGGTTTTCGATTCACGAGGTTGATAGGTTGAAAAGTCGAAAGGAGCAGGAAAATGAACAAAATTAAATGGTTGCTGTTCGCCGTGTTGCTGATTTTTGTGGCTTGCGGAGCGGACGAGGGGTTAGAAATGGCAGAAGAGCCGCCGATTTATGAGGTTTATGAGGAATTGGTGGTTGAGGGC
>WRKH01000189.1 GCA_009778175.1 Turicibacter sp. | reverse complement strand
CCCTACGGGCGGTGGTGTAGGGGCGAACTCTGTTCGCCCGTCCGTCCCTATAAATCGTTAAAGTTAATGACATTAGGATAATATCCGCCCCTACAAAACACCGAAAATTTAATGACAATGAGTTTTTTTCCTCGCCAGCCCCATATCCTTCATCTCGGTGGCGGCAATGACGGTCGTTTGTGTAATCTCCGCACCGCCGATTAATCGTGCCAGCTCTGCTATAGAACCTCTATAATCCAGTTCCGTAACTTGGGTTAGCGTTTGATTGTTCGCCACCTCTTTGGAAATTAGAAAATGATTGTCCGCCATTGCTGCTATCTGAGGCAGATGTGTTATACATAGAATCTGTCGATTTTTGGCTATATGTGCCAATTTTTCCGCCACCTGCTGAGCAGTGCGGCCGCTAACACCTGCATCTATCTCATCGAAAATTAACGTGCCTATGTTATCCGCAATAATCGTCTTCATCGCTAACATAACTCGGGACATCTCGCCCCCCGAGGCTATCTGCGAAAGCGGTTTCAGCGACTCGCCCAGATTAGGGGAAATCATAAACTCCAAATTATCATTGCCAGCCGCTGTAAACGTCGCCTGTTTTTCCATAGAGATTGCAAACTCTACGTCCTTCATACCCAATTCTTTCAAAATCTCCTGTATCTGCACCTGTACAATATCCGCTTCTTTTCGCCTTATTGCCGACATTTCATTGCATTTTGCCGAAATAGCTCGCAAGCTCTCTTTCCGCCTCGCCTTTAGTGCCAATAGCTCCTCTTCGATATTCAAGTTGCGTTCCAGCTTTTGTTCGATTTCTTCTGCCAATTTCAAAATTTCGGGAATATCCGCCCTGTATTTCTTCTTGATACGATAGATTACATCCAGCCTATTCTCAATCTTTTCCAATTCCAGCGGATCTGAATCCAAATCCTTGGTATATGTTCCCAGCTCTTCCGATATATCCGCCAACTGTATTGCAACTTCCCTCAAACGCTCCTCCAAATTTTTTTGGCTCTCGTCCCATTTTGCCAAATCCATCACGAGCGTCAATGCCTTGCCAATCTGGTCAGTGGCGGAGTTTGTATCAAAATTGCCCCCATTCAATCGAAAAAGGGCTTCATTTGCATTTTTATGCAATTTATCGGCAGCACTCAATCGGTTTCGCTTTATCGTTAGCTCGTCCTCTTCCTCTAGCTTCAAATTTGCTGCCTTTATCTCTCTCATCTGAAATTCCCAGATCTCTAGTTGTGCCTCTCGTTGCCCTGGAGCTCCCTCTATCTCTCGAATTTCTTTCAGAATCTCTCGATAATCCGCTATCAATTCCGCCAATTCTGCCTTCAAACGCTCCAATTCCGCTCCGCAAAATTGATCCAACAAATCTATATGCCGTGCAGAATTTAGCAAAGATTGATGCTCGTGCTGACTGTGAATGTCTACTAAAAAAGCAGCCACCTCTTTTAGCACACGATTAGTTACCTGTCGCCCGTTTATTCTGCATAACGAGCGTCCCTGTGCGTTTAGTGTGCGATTTATAAGTAATTCCTCGCCCGTCTCCGCCTCAACGCCCAATTCTGCTAACGTAGCAATCACAGCTGTATTAGCAATCCGAATAATTCCGCTAACATCAGCAAAATCGCCACGCACAAAGTCTTTAGCGACCCTACCGCCCAGCAGAAATTTTATGGCATCAATTAAAATGGATTTTCCAGCCCCAGTTTCGCCCGAAAGTATATTCAAGCCCGCTCCAAAAGTTACCTCTGCTCGTTCGATTAGGGCTACATTATTGACCGTAAGGGATGCAATCATTCTATCACCCTTTTAATTTTTTCTATCAAATCGATTGCCTCCTGCTCGCTTTTAACCGCACACATAACCACATTATCGCCTGCCAGCGATCCGATTATTTCAGGAAATGCCATTCCATCAATAGCTGCTGCAACAGCGGTCGCCATTCCGCTAAATGTTCGTATTACAAGCATATTGCTTGCATAATCCATGGAAACGAAGCCGTCTTTTAATATTCTCTTAAGCCTGTTCAAACCCGCTTGATCCAGGCGTTCTGGCATAATATATCTATACCCAAAATGATTGGTCGGCACTTTCGTCAGTCGCATTTCATGCACATCTCTCGAAACGGTTGCTTGCGTAACTTCAAAACCCGCCTCGGCAAGCAATCTTGTAAGCTCGCCCTGCGTCTCTATCTCATACGTATTGATAAATTCAATTATTTTCGCCTGTCGTTTGGATTTCATTTTTAAAACCCCCGTTCTTAGTTATAAAATCGTGGGACTCTGTCCCACACCTGGCACAAGACCGTCTTGCCGCAAGGGGTACGCCCCCTTGACCCGCATCTTTTTAAATTCAACTTGTTTTGCGATACTGCCCTTGAACTCGTGTCTCAAAATAAATTTGATTGCTATTTACGCATCTTATCCCTGAGGACTTCAAAAAAACTAGTTTCAGCCGTTTTTATCACTGTGGCGTAGTATTTCGAACGGCTGATATAGACACTTTCGCCCGTATTCAACTTAAATTTTATTTCTCCATCGATGGAAACTAACGCCTCGCCGCCTCTAGAATCCGTTAAAGTCAACTGAATCTTGTCATTACCCGACAGCACCCATGGGCGAGTATGCAAAGCGTGAGGGCAGACGGTGTTTACAACAATCATCTCTGCATCAGGCCGCAAAATCGGACCGCCCGCCGAGAGATTATACGCCGTCGAGCCTGTGGGCGTGGATACTATAATTCCATCCGCCCGCAAGGTATCCATGTAGTAGCCGTCCGCCATTACGCTAAATTCCATAATCTTGAATTGACCGCCGCGGCTGATAAAAATCTCGTTTAATGCCAAATGACCACGGGCTTCTAGCATCATTCGCTGTTCCTCTCGAAAATTGCCAGACAAGACTTTTTCAATGGCTTTTAAGCCGTCAGTTTTATCAACATCTGTTAAATAGCCCAAATGCCCCAAATTTATCCCGAGCATAGGGATTGCAAACAGAGCGGCTTTATGTGCCACCTTTAGTACTGTACCATCTCCGCCAAGAACGATTATTAGCGGACACTTGTAAACCTCTTCTTCCTCAAATACTGGCAGATACCTCTGCTCTACAAGCCAGTCTGTTACACAATCCGTATACGTTTTTGCCGTTGGATTTTGATTATTGACGACTATGCCAATTTTTGCCGTGGGATTTTGGTTATTGACAACTATGCCGATCTTTCGTTGGCTCATACGAAATTAAAAGCACGTTCGTTGAAGCTAATATCGGAATCATCCCACCAGCCCTGCAAAATTTCGCTAAAAATAGCCGTTCGCTCCTGATGCGAAAATACCAAACGGGCAAATTCGTCTATCTCTTCGTCCGTCTCTCGGGAAACTTCGTCCACGATAAGCACTAAAAAACTATCCTCCGCAACCTGTATGGGCTGTGAAATATCGCCCACCTCAAGCGTTCCCAGCTGCAAAGCATCGGCGTGTGCAATCCCTGTTTCTTCGCGTAATTCTAATAGGGTCGTGGTTGGCACTTCCAATTCCTCGACAGGTATGCCTGTAAATTCGTAAATATTCTGTAGAATCAAGTCGTCAAATGCCTCAGGTCCTTCCGCCACAAGATCGCTGCGTCCAATAATTGCCCAGTTTATCGTGTTTGACTCGTATACTCGAAAGGTCATATCCATATGGTCAATCCAATGTTCCGCAATGTACTGAGCACTAAATTCTTCGAATTGCTCCTCGTCAATGACGAAATCCTCCGTATAAATTTCGGTCAGCTGCATCGCATATGATTCTCCCGCTATCATCTCGATCATGCTGCTCTCGGGGATATTGGGCAGCACCGTGCCAAACATCGTAAGCATACCCAGAAGACTCAATGCACTCTCTCTGTCTTCCTCAGTCAGCTCCAGATTATGGCGTTCCGCCGCATCCCTAAGCACCAGGAAATTGACAAGCTCGTTTACACCAAGCATCGGATCTTCCTCAATACCGCCTCCAAAGCCCCCGATAATCGCATTGAAAAATCTTAAATAGTTCGTGGAGATACGTTCCCCGTTAAACGTCATTATATACGTACGAGACCATATATCCCAGCCCACGTAAACTGCCCCCACCGTAAGCAGTACACAAACTGCCACTATCGACAGTTTTGTGATTAAAGTCTGCCTCTTTTTCTTCTGTTTCCATTCTCTTGCCGCCACTCTTTTCTTTGACATTTTTACACCTCATATCTCATATTTTCCTATAATACGCCAAAAACTCTTGGTTTCTGCCCCTCGACGAAACGGGTTGCGGAAACGGGACTGTTGCAATCAGGACAAGCCCTTGGGATTTGGCAAAGTTATTTACCGCCAAAAGAGCCGATTTTTGGTATTTTGGGTTTTTCACAATGCCGTTTTTGCTCAATTTCCCCCTGCCCACCTCATACTGCGGTTTGACTAGGCAAATTATATCGGATTTTGGGGTAAGTAGGGCGATTACAGCCTCCAATACCTTTGTCAGCGATATAAAAGACACGTCCACCGCCGCAAATTCCGCCTGTTCCGTCAATCCCGTCAATTTTAGCCCTCGCACATCGGTATTCTCCATGGAGATAACATTGGGATTCTCTCTCAATGCGGCGTGCAACTGTGCTGTGCCGTTTTCAACGGCGTATACCTTAGATGCTCCGTTTTGCAACATACAATCGGTAAAACCGCCAGTGGACGCTCCTACATCGAGGCAGATTTTGGCGTGTAAATCAATTTCAAAGGCAGTCAAGGCATACGCCAATTTCTCGCCTCCTCGGCTTACGTATTCCAATTTGCCAAAAATTTCCACATTTCCCGTGGCTACCGCACTGGGCTTGGAATTTTTTCCATCAACCTTAATCTTTCCAGCCCGTATCAAATCCGCCGCCGCCGTTCGGCTTATTTTCATGCATTCCGCTACGTAACTATCTAGTCTCTTTTTGACGACCAAATCGGCGTTAGAATCGCCTATAACTCGCATATTTTCAGTATCCGTTCAGCTATCGCCTCCCCGTCCATTCCGTATATTTTAAAAAGCTCTTTCCGTGTGCCATGTTCGATGAATTCGTCTGGAAATGCGAACAAATGAGGTTTTGGCGTGATAAGGCCAGAAATATGTTCTCCAAACCCGCCGAGTCTCACATTATCTTCCAGTATAAATACATATGGATAATTTTTCAAGTCCTTTAGCAATTTTTTATCCACAGGCTTGATAAAACGTGCATTATACAGGCTGGGATTATGCCCTGCCGCCCGCAGTATTTCTGCTACCTTTACTGCTTCACCAATCATCGCTCCCACGGAGACGAGAGCAATATGTTCGCCGTCAAATATTTGCTCCGCTTCGCCGTATTTTAGCGGGGTTGTCGGTATTTTTTCCGAAAACTCACCCCCCTTTGGATAGCGTATCGCAATGGGGGCATTATGCTCCAAAACAGCATAATGCAGCATTTTGCGAAATTCGTCAAAATTTTTTGGAGCCATTATCGACATATTGGGCATATGCGACAGATAGGATAAATCGAACACCCCCTGATGCGTTTCGCCATCTGGCCCAGTAATGCCCGCACGGTCAATCGCCAGCACCACGTGCAGTTTTTGCAGACAAATGTCATGCAGCAACTGATCGTAAGCTCTTTGCAGGAATGTTGAATATACGACAAAAACGGGTATCAAACCGCCCTTTGCTAATCCTGCCGAAAAGATGGCGGCATGAGATTCTGCGATTCCCGTATCAAAGAAGCGGGTCGGGTATCGTTTGCTAAACTCACAAAGCCCAGTTCCGTCTGGCATTGCGGCAGTTATTGCCACTATGCGTTCGTTTTGTGCAGCGAGTTTTAGCATTGTTTCGCCGAATATATCGGAATATTCCTTAGTTTTTTGCGGGCTTGGAATACCAGTTTCAACGGAAAAAGCCCCAACGCCGTGAAATATATCGGGATTGCGTTCGGCTTGGACATAACCTTTACCCTTTGTCGTTAAAATATGTAGCAGAACGGGGCCTTTGATTCTTTTCAAATTCTGCAAAGTCCCGATTAAATCCTTCAGATTATGACCGTCCACAGGGCCGTAATATTCAAAGCCCAATTCCTCAAACAAAACACCGTTGACAAACATAAATTTAACGGCATTTTTCGCACGTTCGATAAGTTTGTCCAGTCGCTTGCCAATATACGGAATATTCGCAAGTATCCTATGTACGCCCCTCTTTACGCCACGATAGCTTGGAGTGATACGAATGTCATTTAAATGCTTGGAGATAGCCCCTACATTTTCAGAAATGGACATTTGGTTATCGTTTAGCACCACTAAAATATCAGTGTTCGAGCGTCCCGCATTATTTAGAGCCTCATAGACGAGCCCGCCCGTCATCGAGCCATCCCCAACAACCGCAACTATTCCGTAATCTTCAGCCTGTAAATCTCGTGCCGTCGCATATCCCAAAGCAGCGGAGATGGCAGTGGAGCTATGCCCTGTATCGAACGCATCGCAATCACTTTCCGAAGCCTTTGGAAAGCCGCTCAGTCCCCCAAATTTACGCAAAGTAGCGAATTTATCGCTGCGTCCTGTCAAAATTTTGTGTACATAACACTGATGTCCCACATCCCAGATGATTTTATCCATGGGCAAATCAAACACCCTATGCAATGCAACAGTCAGCTCCACCACGCCCAAATTGGAGGCTAAATGCCCGCCAGTCTGCGAGAGTTCCGTTATCAAAAATTGGCGTATTTCTGCGGACAGCTGTGTTAGCTCATCTATATTCAAATCTTTCAAATTGCCAATATTCATGTATATCTATTACCCGTCTATGTATCGATTTTATCGAACAATGTTAAATTTTTTTGCCGCTCTGCTTCATCCATAAATCTACAACGTCCTATGGTCGTCCTATGGTCTCAATTTATATCGAACACCAAGAAGGCTAGAGTTGAAATCAAAACGCCCCACAAAGCACCGACGATAACCTCAATCGGGCTATGCCCAAGAAGCTCACGGAGCTTGGTATCTGTATTAATGCCAAAATCCTTTAGCGTGTCTAACATGAGATTTATAATTTTGGCGTGTTTGCCAGCGGCACGGCGCACGCCTGCGGCATCATACATAACAATCATTGCAAAGGCAAAGGCGAGGGCAAACATAGAGCTATTCAGCCCTTCGGTCATCCCTATCGAGGTTGCCATTGCTGTAACAAAGGCAGAGTGGGAGCTTGGCATACCACCTGTACCAAACAAGGCTGTTTTATCTATTTTTTTCGTGAAGGCATATTCTATCAACATCTTCACACATTGGGCTGAAACGGCAGAAAACACGGCAATCCATATGTGATGATTATTCAAAAGTGCAACAAACTGGTTGGCATACACTAAATTTTATTTCACCTTCCTTCACACACATTTGACACTACACATACATTATACTAATTTTTTTACACTTTGGCAACAAAAATTTAAAACCGTGGGGCTCTGCCCCACACCCCGCAAGGGGCGCGCCCCTTGACCCGCTCGTTTGTTTGTTATGGCTCTCGACTCTACCCCCATTACTCCAATTTTTTGTCATTTATGAACAAACCCATCCCCATCCCCCAACAAACCCACCCAATTGCTCCCCTAAAACCTAAACAAAATTTAAAGTTTGTCCACTTTTCAAAGTGGCGGGGGGCTGGGGG
>WRKH01000188.1 GCA_009778175.1 Turicibacter sp. | reverse complement strand
CTCACGAGCCACTACTTTGCTGCCGATTGTGGCTTGGAGCGGAATTTCAAATTGATGGCGGGGAATCTCTTTTTTTAACTTTTCCACGATTTTGCGCCCTCGATCTTGTGCGGAATCCGTGAAAACTATGAACGATAACGCATCTACGGGCTCTCGGTTGACTAAAATGTCAAGCCTGACTAGGTTAGAAGGCTTGTATCCCTTGAGATCATAATCGAAAGAGGCGTAACCTCGGCTACGGGATTTTAGAGTGTCGAAAAAATCGTAAATTATCTCGTTTAATGGCATTTCGTATCGGAGAACGGCTCGGGATGATTCGGCATATTCCATGCCGAGATATACGCCTCGGCGTTCTTGACAAAGCTCCATTACTTGACCAATATACTCGGGCGGTAGGATTATTTCGGCACTTACAATAGGTTCTTCCATGCGTTCTATACGGGAAGGATCGGGCATATCGGCAGGGTTAGAGAGGTCGAGAGCATCGCCGTCTGTCATGTAAACCTTGTAAACCACGCTAGGTGCGGTGGTTACTAGCTCGAGATTGTACTCCCGTTCGAGCCGCTCGGTTATGATTTCAAGGTGTAAAAGTCCGAGAAACCCGCAACGAAAGCCGTAACCGAGGGCTATGGAAGTCTCCGCCTCAAATTGCAGAGCGGCATCATTTAGTTGGAGTTTTTCCAGAGCTTCCCGCAAATCGGGGTATTTTGCCCCGTCTGCGGGATAGATGCCGCAATAGACCATGGGGTTGACCTTTTTATAGCCAGGGAATGGCGTTTTTGTGCGGTTTTCGTAGCCTGTGATGGTGTCGCCTATGCGAGTGTCTCGGACGTTTTTGATGCTGGCGGTAATGTAGCCCACGTCGCCCGCCGAGAGTTCGGCACAGGGCAGGAATTTGCCAGGCCCGAAAAAGCCCAGTTCGACTATTTCAAAATCCTTTTGCGATGCCATAAAATAGACGTGATCGCCCTTGCGGATACTGCCGTCTAGTAGGCGGATAAAGACGATAACGCCTTTGTAAGGATCGTAAAGGGAATCGAAGATGAGAGCTTTTAGCGGGGCGGTGCTGTCGCCCGTGGGTGCTGGAATTTCCGTTATTATGCGGGCAAAAACATCGGGTATGTTGATGTTATTTTTGGCGGAGATGAGCGGCGCGCCCTCGGTGTCCAGTCCGATTAGGTCTTCAATTTCCTTTTTCGCACCGTCGGGGTTGGCGGCGGGAAGGTCGATTTTGTTGATGATTGGGGCAACTTCGAGATTGTGGTCGAGAGCGAGATAGACGTTCGCCATGGTTTGGGCTTCCACGCCCTGTGCTGCATCCACGACAAGTAACGCCCCCTCACAAGCCGCTAAGCTACGGGAAACTTCGTAGTTGAAGTCCACGTGGCCTGGGGTGTCAATTAGATTTAAGATGTATTCCTCGCCATCAGCGGCTTTATGGATAAGGCGGACGGCTTGGGCTTTTATCGTTATCCCACGTTCACGTTCCAAGTCCATGTTGTCAAGTACCTGCGACTGCATTTCACGCTCGGTAAGCAGGCCAGATTGCTCGATTAAGCGATCCGCCAGAGTGGATTTCCCGTGGTCTATATGTGCAATTATGCAGAAATTGCGAATTTTTTCTAGTCTAGTTGGCATGGTGTCTCCTTGAGTTTTTTATTGTTATTATATCATTTCCAGTCGTATGTCGTAAAGGGCTATTTGCAAAACTGCCCGTAATCTCACAAATCGACGATACCATTACAAAAGGGGCTTCAAATTGAATACCCCCTTTTGGCGTTGCGAATGAAACCCTATTTTTTAATTTTGACCAGGTCTTGGCATATAATTATCCCGTGCGTGGAGATGTGCGGCGTAGGTCTCGTTGAAAAGGTGTTCGCCCGTTTCGGCATTGACTAATACGTAAAAAAGATAATTGTGATTAGCTGGAAAAAGAGCAGCATGAATCGAGGCGGCACTGGGGTTTGAAATAGGTCCCCATGGCAAGCCGAAAACACGGTAAGTGTTAAATGGGCTGTCCACCTCTAAGTCGGCGTAAAATAAGCGTTCCAAGTGCATACCCAAAGCATAAAGAACAGTTGCATCGATTTGTAATTGCATACCCGCCGCCAGACGATTGTAGATTACACCCGCAACCATAGGACGCTCTGGAGGATAACGGACTTCACGCTCTATCATCGAGGCGATAATTATTATCTCATCCATTGTCATCCCCAATTCTGCCGTCCGATGGCGGTACTCGAAAGAGTAAACCTCGTTGAAACGGGCAAGCATACGGACTATTACATCTTCAGGGGTCGGATTGGCTGGGAAAGTGTAGGTATCTGGGAAAAGATAACCCTCCAAACGACTTGGGCGATCGGGAATATCCTCCAAAAAGCCAAACCCAAAGTTGACAGTGTTTGCCACCTCCATAAATTCGTCCGCCGTGAAAAAGCCTAAAAATTCCAGATATTCTGCAATATCTCGTTGCGTAAAGCCCTCACGGATACGAACTTGAACGCCTTCGGCAAATTGTGTGGGACGACTCCGCAGAGTTGAGTTTATCTGGCTTGGACTCATGTTCCTATTAAGGAGAAAGTCGCCTGCCACATAGTCCGCCGTATTGCCCAAAAGTGTCATTTCAAACAGGAAAAAAAGCGAGTTGGCAATAACGCCTTTTTCTTCCAAAAGTTGTGCCACTTCAGGCATCGGCGTGTCCTCAGCGAGTACGAATTGGATTTCGTAACTCTCTCGTTCTTCCGTCATGTAAACGGCTATCTCTTCGCCCATTTCAAAGCCCACTAGCGTATATGTATAGATAAGCCAAGCTAACGCCATGAAAATCAAAGCACTAAAACATATACCAAGCAGCCACGAGAGCGAGTTTACTAAAAAATTTAACATGATTTCTAACCTCCTGAAACCATTATAACAAATTTTTTTGACAAGGGCAAGGGCTGGGTTAAAATTTTAACCCAGCCCTCAACCAACAACCCCAAAGAGGCAATTTTGATAATTTATTGACCCACCCCGCCGTATTGTGTTATTATTTAGAATAGGCAGACCTGTCCCAAATACTACCGAAATCGCCGTGTAAAAATGCACACCCATTTAACTTAAAAAATAATATAAAAATCCCAAAAGTGCGGGTCTGGGGGCGCGCCCCCAGCGGGGTGTGGGGCAGAGCCCCACGGTCTTGACTTTGCGGAGGTGTTTTTTGGAAAATAGGAAATTTAATGTGGTTTTTGTGATTTTGCTGATTGTTTTTGTGATTGTGTCGGGGGTTTTCAATCAAATATTTGCTGGGCAAAATCAACCCGACTATAGCTCGTTTTCGCATGATGAAAGAGGCGTTAGCTTGCTCTTCGATACCCTGAGGCATATGGGTTTTTCTGTAAATGTCCTGCATCAACCGATAAATAGCGAACTAAGCTCCGATAGAATTGTGTTTGTGGTGCATCCACCATGGCTTACCGAAACCGTTGTAGAGGATGTTTTGGAATGGGTACGCTGGGGCGGGCGGCTCCTGTTTTTGGAAGATGGTATAACGATGGATATGCGATTGCTGGGCGAAGAATACCTAGAATACGGTAATTTTAGATGGTATAGTATAGGTCTTGGCGAAATAATAACAGGGAATGCCCATAGCATACTGAATATAAACTTGATGGAAGACGCAAGCCATGGAGAAAGTTTGGCTTTTGTGCTGAGAAATTGGGGGGCTGGAAATATCTATTTCGCAGAATATTATCATGGCTTCGGCTTTACAGAGGGCTTGTTCGATCAACTGCCCAGATGGCTACAACTCCTTAGTTTTCAAATAATGATAGCGACCGTTGCCGTTGTTCTGCATTTCGGCAAGCGATTCGGCAAACCTATCCCGCTATATGAACACATTGAACGAGAAGAAAACGAGCAAGTACTATCATTGGCAAGATTATACAAAATGGCAGACAAAAAAGGTTTATAATGGCGAATGTGGTTGCAGGATTGTAATCGAAGACTTATAATGGCGAATGATTGCAAGATTGTAATCGGAGGGTATTATTGAAGATGGATACAAAAACACTTAGCGAAAACATAAAACAGGGTATATGTGCCGTAATACAAGAACAAAATGAACTTACCGAACTTGCACTTACGGCTCTGTTGTCAGGCGGTCATGTGCTTGTCGAAGGAGTGCCTGGACTCGGGAAAACTCTTTGGGCTCGCACGATGGCACAGCTTATGTCCCTGCAATTTAAAAGGGTACAATTTACCTCGGATCAGCTACCGTCCGATATTTTGGGTACAAAAATATTCAGCCAAAAAACGGAAGATTTTGAATTGAGGAAAGGCCCCTTGTTTACGCAATTATTTTTAGCCGATGAAATAAACCGCACACCGCCGAAGACTCAATCGGCTCTGCTAGAGGTAATGGAAGAACGGGCTATCACAATAGACGGCACACGGCATTTGCTAGAAGATCCATTCTTTGTAATGGCAACACAAAATCCTGTAGAATACGAAGGCACTTACCCCTTGCCCGAAGCACTTCTGGATAGATTTATGATGAAAATCATCTTAACCTATCCAGGCGTTGCGGCTGAAAAAGAGGTGCTTAAAATGCACAATATAGGTTTTAAGGTAAGCGAGCTGCCTATAGAGGCGATTTGCGTTGGCTCTGATATTGCAGAATGTAAGAGCGAAATAGCATCAGTCGTCGTCGAGGAAAGCGTCATGAACTACATAGTGAGCATAGTGGAAACCACACGCCGAGTAAACGCTTGTATGTATGGTGCAAGCCCGCGAGCCTCTGTGGCGTTGTTGCTGACTTCAAAGGCTATTGCTGCCATGGCGGGCAGAGACTATGTTATACCAGATGATGTCCGCAAACTATGTATGCCTGTATTGGGGCATCGTATAATACTAAAACCAGAGGCGGAGATGGACGGGGTAAAGCCAGAAACGGTTATAGAAAATATTTTATCACAAGTTAAGGTACCCCGATGAATATCTCTGTAAGCAGACGTTTTGTTACCTTTGCACTGGTTGGCATAGCTGTTTTATTTGTGGTAGGTTTGCTAGGCATCCCCACTCTAACGAACGCTACTTTTTGGGGCTACAACATAATCCTATTTGCGGCTTTGGCAATCGACTTTTTTATATCGCCGCCGACTTTTTCGCTCAAAGTTAAGAGAATAGATGCGGACACCAAACTTTCCCATAACGCCGTGAATAAAATTACCTTTTTAATCTACAATTCCTCACATTCCCCCCTAGCTGTAGAGGCGACCGACACCATCGCAAGCCGGCATTTTGAGGTTTTGGAGACGGATTTAAGCCACATAATCCCTCCTGGCGAAGAAAAATCATTCAGCTATAGCGTTATCCCTTCAAAAAGGGGAGCGTTTACCTTTACGCATATACATCTGCGGGTTGTGGGGATTCTAGGCTTGGCTATGAAATTTCACAGCTTAAAATATCCAGCGGAGTTCAAAGTATACCCTAATTTACAGGATTTGCAGCGGTATCGCATAATGGCACAAAATAACAGACTGTTAGCTACAGGCGACAAGACTTTACCGCAATTTGGGCAGGGTACGGAATTCGAGAGCTTGCGGGCATACATCGAGGGCGATGATTATCGCAAAATTAACTGGTCTGTAACTGCACGTGAAAGACGACTTATTGTAAACGACTATCAAGTTGAAAAGAACCAACCTGTATTCATGCTGATTGATAGCGGCCGTCCGATGAGTTATAGCGTAGGAGGCTACAAAAAGTTAGATTATGCGATTAATACCGCTCTGGTACTCTCGGATATAGTGAACCAAAAGGGGGACATGAGCGGGCTATTGGTATTTGATACCAAAATACAGAATGTCATAATGCCCAATAAAGGCAGTGTACATCGTAACACCCTGATGGAATCGCTCTACCACATAGAGGAGAGCCGAAACACCTCAAATTATGCCGAAGCCTTTAGGACGATACGCAAAAGGCAGAAACGGCGCAGCCTTGTATTCGTTTTTACTGACTTTGAAACTCTAGAGGAGGGGCTGGAATTAACCCGAGAGATAACATTGCTAAAGCGATGGCATTTTCCCATAATAATAACCATAAAAAACGAGCGTCTGACAGCCCTAACGCTCGATGAAGACAGCCACGTAGCGGAGGTTGCAAATTCATTTTTGGATGAACGAGTACAGCTTTTTCGGGCATTAAATTCGATGAAAATACCCGTTGTCGAGATGCCCGCCGACAAGATTACCGTTTCGGCAATTAATCAATATTTGACGATGCGTAAGGCAAATTACTTTTTTTGAGCCACTCCCGCTTTTTGGGATTTAAACTTGCACCCCATTTGACATTGCTCGACATATCGATTATAATCGAATAGACTCGTTTTGAACCTGCGGGGTTCTACGAGGCATTAGCGTTTTGCTGTAATTTTGGCAGGTTCACATAGAGAGGCAGGCAAGAAAATGACAATTTTGGTAATAGGCGGCACGGGAGTAATAAGCACGGCAATCGTGGATAAATTGGTCGATGTGGGGCATGATGTTACGGTCTTTAATCGGGGATTGCGACCCTTGAGACATAAATCTGTCGGTTCGATTAACTCAATTATCGGCGATAAAACTAGGGATTTTAAGGCTCAAATGAGTGGCAAGCATTTCGATGCCGTTATCGATATGATTTCGTATAATTTCAGCGATGCCGCCATAACCTTGGAGGCGTTCGGGACGGATACGCATTGCATTTTTACGTCCACAGCCGCCGTTTATAAACGTCCCATGCGGGTTGCGGCAATCACAGAGGACTTACCTCGTTGGGAGGACGATAGTTTCTATCCCTACGGCTATCACAAGGCTCGCATGGAAGATTATTTGTTGGAACAAGCCAAAAAAGGGCGTAAAATAACGATAATACGACCCTCACTCACGTACGGTATCGGTAGCAAAAATATCGGCGTTTTGCGGAACAATTACGGAATAATCGAGCGTATACGGCAGAATAAACCCATGATAGTCTTTGGCGATGGCACAAACCCTTGGGAATATACCTTTGCCCCCGATATTGCAAAAGCATATGCGGGAGTTTTAGGCAAAAATCAATGTTTTGGGCAGATTTATCATGCAACAAGCGGCGAGCCCCGTATTTGGGACGATTTGTATTTGGAATTCGGCAAAATTATCGGCATTGAGCCCAAAATTTTGCATATTTCCACAGAAATGCTGATGCAAACCATACCTGACCGTATTTTGCACGTGTATCAAGAAAAAATGTCAGCAGGGCTTTTCGATAATTCCAAAATCAAACGAGATGTCCCCGAATATCAATGCGAGTACACCTTGGACAAAACCCTAAAAGCCATATACGATTGGTATATGTCAGACGAAGAGGCACGAATAATCGATGAAGATTTGGACTTATTGGAAGACAAACTGGTCGCAAACTACCAAAAATGCCTTGACATTTTGAAGGCGTAAAAATAATATGGCATCTAGCTCATGTATTCAAATTTTCGGCATTTTGTAGGGGCGGATAATATCCGCCCGCAAGCCGCACGGGCGGATATTATCCGCCCCTACGCTAATGTTATCGCAAAAAGCAAATGCAATGCAAGCAGACACAAAACAAAAATTTAAAGTTTGTCCACTTTTCAAAGTGGCGGGGGTCTGGGGGCTGGC
>WRKH01000187.1 GCA_009778175.1 Turicibacter sp. | reverse complement strand
GGGGGCTTTGCCCCCACACCCCCACAAGGGGCAAGCCCCTTGACCCCAACGTTCGTTTTTGGTGGCTCGTGGGGATGCCCAACCGTTACAAATTTGTAGCGGTTGACGGAAATCCAAGATAACAAAATCGTTACAAATTTGTAGCGGTTGATGGAAATCCAAGGTAACAAAAAATAGCGAATGTGCAGTCCAGGGCGCGCCCTGGCGGGGTGTGGGGCAGAGCCCCACGGTTTTGAGGGGTAGATTAGAAAAGAAAAAGGAGAAAAGAAAATGCGTAAAATATTGATTTTGTTGATGATAGTGGGGCTTATGGGATTTGCTGCCTGTGGCGGTAATGATGAGCCAGAGCCGGTTGCGGAAGTAACGCCGGTTGCTACGCCGGAGCCCGCTCCAGAGCCTGATGAGGCTGAAGAAGAGGAAGAAGAGGTTGTTGAGGAAGAGGAAGAGGAAGTTTTGCCGCAACTGGTTGAATTTCCGCCTGGCGTAGTTTATATGCTTTCCATGGATCCTAATGTGCAAGAGTTGGATGCTGGTACGATGGGCTCTGGGAATGTGCTGTTTACACCATATTTGCAAGAAGCTGGATCGCCTAGTTTTACGGCGGTTGAAGGCTTTATGGGTATCGGCATCGCCTTGACAAATAGGGAAGAAAACTGGCACGCACTAGACTTGCTAAGAGCAGACTTTGACTGGGATTTGGATAATAATGAATATCGACTTACAGTTAGAGGTCATGTGGGCGGCAATGATACGGTGATTATCGGCGGAATGGATAGCCCTTGGAATTGGCTGAACTCCACCGAGCCTGACGATAATGGGAATTTTACCCTATCGGCTATGATTTCCCACGGTGCAATGGCAGAAACGGACGATGCCTCGCAGTTTGAGCGTGGATTCAGGATTCAGACGAACAGCACCAGCAATTTGACGATATATTCGATAATTTTGGAGAGATACATTCCGCACGACGATGATAGCATTATTTATCAAATGTCGGTGGATGCGTTGGTGCAAGATTTGGCAGTTGGTACGATAGGTGCAGGAAATGTACTTGCGTCGCCAGTGCTAATGCAGGCTGGATCGCCATCTTGGTCGATTGTTGAGGGTCCTTACGGAAATGCGATATCGTTGACGAACAGGGAAGAGACCTGGCACGCATTGGATATTAACAGGCAGAATATTATCGACTGGGATTGGGATACGGCGAATAACGAGTATCTGCTGACGGTAATAGGCACGATAGATTTCGGCGGCACGGCGATAGTTGGCGGACCTGATAGCCCATGGGCATGGTGGGGAAGCCAAGAAGTCGAGGGCGGCGAGGTGTTCCGTATTGAGGTTGTGGTATCTGACGAGACCATGGCGGAGACGGGTTCGCCTGAGCAGTTTGTGCGTGGATTCCGTATTCAGACTGATAATACTAATAATTTGACTATACATGATATTATTATTACCAGACAGTAGAAGGTAAAGGTAAGCGAAAAGGGGCGAACTTGGGTTCGCCCCTTTGATGTTAGTCTCCCCAACTGATGCCAGGAACAAACCAACTGTTTACTTCTGACTCTTCCACTGCCCGTTCCTCCAGTATTATGCCCATCGCCGCATTATCCTGTTCCTGTGGCAATAGCTGGATAAAACTTTCAAGACCAATGCCAGGGGTAAAGCTAGTGCTAATTCCTGCCCACTTTACCCGTTCCTCCAGTATTATGCCCATAAATACGCTGTCGCCGTCATTTCGTGATGCTTCGGCATTATTAATTCCTATCAATGGCAAAAATACAGCTATAATAGCCACAAACACAAGCATTTTTTTCATATCCAAGCCTCGCTCTCATTTTTATTTCGAATCATATCACATATGTTTGCATCTGTCAACAGGAATATCGCCAAAGCTGCCGTTTACTTCCCGCAGATAAAAAATTAGCCTTTTTCTCCGATTTGTAATATAATAGATGGGAAAGGATTAATCAATATGGGCAAGAGGTGTAAAATGCTACAGCCATTAGCCATTAGCGGAGTGCCGCTTCGCTAAGTCTAATATTCTGTACCAAAGAAAGGGTTTTTTATGAAAATACCATTATCCTGGCTAAAATCCTATGTCGATGTGGAATCGGATACACGCCAATTCATGGAAAAAATGACGATGTCAGGCAGTGCCACAGAATCACTAACGGTTTTGGGGGCAAATTTGAAAAATATAGTAGTCGGTCGTATAGAAAGCATAGATAGACACCCCAATGCAGACAAACTCGTCATCTGTAGCGTAAATATAGGAGACGAGATTTTAAGCATAGTAACGGGTGCGGATAATATGCAGGTGGGCGATTACGTCCCCGTTGCTGTGCATGGTGCCGTTTTGGCGGATAACACCGTGATAAAAAGGGGTAAATTACGAGGCGAAGTCTCCGAGGGTATGCTTTGCTCCATAGAGGAGCTGGGCTATACAAAAGAGGATTTCCCCGAAGCCCCAGATGATGGCATCTATGTTTTTGAAGAGCCGCAGCCGCTAGGGGCTGATGTAGTGCCTATTTTGCAGCTTGCAGAGGAAATTGTCGAATTTGAACTCTATTCAAATAGACCTGACTGCTACTCTGTAATAGGATTAGCACGTGAGGCGGCGGCTACGTATGGCGAAAAAGGCAAAAAAGGCGAAAAAGGCAAAAATTTCATTGTTCCTCCGATTACAATAAAGGAAACGGGGGTGGGCAATGATTCTATCAAGGTAAAAATAGAGAACGAGCAACTCTGCCCCCGCTATGTGGCTAGAATAGTCAAAAATGTAGCCGTAAAACCATCACCGCAATGGCTACGCCGCAGATTATCAGGTGCTGGATTGAGACCCATCAACAACATAGTCGATATTACAAACTATGTTATGCTGGAGTACGGGCAGCCATTACACGCATTTGATATAGACGGGATTGCAGATAGCACAATAATTGTAAGAACTGCTAAAAACGGCGAAAATTTTACCACTTTGGACGGAAAAAACCACATCTTGGACGATTCCATGCTGGTTATAGCTGATACGGAAAAGGCATTGGCGATTGCCGGAGTAATGGGGGGCGAAAATTCCAAAGTTACGGGCGATGCTTCGGCTGTACTGTTCGAATCCGCTAATTTTGACGGTACGAATGTGCGGCTTACCGCTAAAAAATTGGGTATGCGTACCGATGCTTCCGCCAAATTTGAAAGGGGTTTAGATCCAAATCTAGCGTTACAGGCTGTGAATCGTGCTATGGAGCTTATAGAGGAATTGGAATGTGGCGAAGTGATGCCCCTAGTCGTTGATGAGTACCCGAACCCTCGATTACCCTTGACTGTAGCGTACAACACCGATAACATAGCCAAACTTTTGGGGGTCAATATACCGAATGTGGAAGAATTATTGGCACTTTTGGATATTGATGCCAAAAATGGGCTTGCAAAGATACCGACCTTTCGCCCAGATATTACCTGCGAGGCGGATATATGCGAAGAGGTAGCCAGATTATACGGATATGACAAAATCCCTGTAAACAAAGCACAGCATAATGTGATGGGCGGCAGCAAAACAGCCGACCAAACAAGAAAAGACAGGATAAAAACGATACTATCGGCACTGGGCTATTGCGAAGCCCTAACCTCCGCATTTGAAGGCCCTCGGGTGCTGAGTAAATTAAACATCAAAAATTCCGATGATGCGGTGGTTATAGTGAATCCGTTGGGCGAAGAATTCAGCCTGCTACGAACAACACCATTAAACGGCATATTGCAGAGTTTGAGTATAAACTACAGCCGCCGTAACCCTTACGCAAAACTTTTTGAATTGACAAAGGTCTACAAGTCCTCAAAATCCGCTTCTTCGCCAAATTCGCCAAAATTACCGAATGAGCCTATCTTTGTTACATTATGTGGATACAATACTGGGAAAAAGATGGATTTTTTCGACTTAAAGGGCGATATAGAGGAATTTTTAGCAGTTTTGGGCATCACAAATTTTGAATTTAGCCCGATTAGCGAACTGCCATTTATGCACCCTGGCCGTTCGGCATCGCTTGCCATAGACGATGTGCAGGTAGGTTTCTTTGGCGAGTTGCACCCAAAAACAGCAAAAGCGTACGAAATTGAGACCTATGTATATATAGCCGCAATAGAACTTGCCCCTCTGCTAAGGAAAAAAGCCGCAACATACGTTCCGATACACAAATTCCCCTCAATGGAACGAGATATAGCTCTACACGTAAAAAACGAAATAAACGCCGCCACAATCGAACGTGCCATAAAGGAAAAGGGCGGCAGTTTATTGACAAATTTGAGATTGTTCGACCTATATCAGGGTAAGCAGATAGAAGAAGGCTACAAGTCGATGGCGTACACCCTAACCTTTAGACATCCAGACCGCACATTGGAAGAAAAAGAGATTGCCCCTCTAATCGATGCGATACTTTTGCATTTGGATAAAATGTTGGGCGTTAAATTAAGGGACAGATAGATGACTTTAGAAATTATAATATTCAGGATACCAGCGGCTTTTATCGCTCTGGTATTGCATGAAATGGTCAAGGCACGTGTAAGTACGATGCTAGGCGATCCAACCCCCAAAAACAGTGGATTTTTATCGGGAAAGCCGCTTAAATACCTGGATCCGCTAGGGTTTATTGTGGGGGTAATGTTCGGGTTTGGTTGGGGGCAGCCGACTCCCACTTCGCCAGTCTATTACAAAGACCGCAAAAAAGGGATTTTAATTACCTTTTTGACACCATCGCTCGTTAATCTTTTAACTGGGCTATTGGCGGCATTGCTTGCGGGTCTGCTTAACATTGCGGCTGCTGGCTTGGTTCAAAATTTGCAGATAGATGCGATTGCTATTTGGGTTCTGCAGTTTATAATTGTTTTTGCACGCTTTAGCATTGCAACTGCTATATTTAACATGATACCCGTACCCCCGCTAGATGCGGCTAAGATTTTACAGGCACTTGTTTCGCCAAATGTTGCCATAAAGATAACTCAAAATGAAAAATTATTGCAAATCATCTTAATAATGCTGATTGTTGTTGGCGTAATCCCAAGCATGATAGGTGCTATTACGACGTTTATCATCGGTGCTGTTTTGTGATAAGTCGATTTTTCTACACTTGTGTAGTTTGACACTCTACACCTGTTTAATTTGACATCCCTACACTCGTGTGTGGCAATTTTGTCCCCCTTTTCTACACTTACGTAGGCAATTTAAAAAACCCTATTGCAATGAAATCGAAAAACAGGTATAATGTAACATATGGGTTTTGATGCGAATTTCTGCAGCGAATCTTTGCAACTGAAATAATTGGGTTAAATAAGGAGGCTTTGTATTATGAGGCTTTTGGGAAATATGCGTATTAAAGGTAAATTGACGTTCGCCTTTGCAATATTGCTTGTTTTGATTGTAATCAGCACTATTTTTAGCATAATCAGTATTTTGGGCATTATAAATGCTTACGATGCACTCTTTGAGGGAACATATAGACGTGCGGGTCTGGTGGGCAACATATCATCAGAGATGCAGGGGATGCAGTATGCTGTGGCTATGACGGTGGTGCATATGGGCGATGATGTGCAGATAGCATTTTTTCGCGATGAAATTAACGAGCTTATCGCCTCCACCCACTCAAATATAGAGGAATTAAGTGAAAGCATAGAAAACGATCCGAACCTATCCGAAGCGACCCGCTTGCTCCGCAGAAATCAGCTAAATGATGTGGAAGCGGTTATTGTTAGCTACATAACCATTACTCTGCCAGATATATTAAATATTGTGGATTCTGGCGATATTACGACGGCGATACAATTTTTGGGCGAAAAAAATTCCATAAACGCAAATATAAATGATGTGCTTACTGAAATGTATTTGGACGTTTACGAAAGCCTTTCGCATACCATGGATACAATAGCAGATGACGGCAATTTTAATGTGTATGTGTTGGTCGCCGTGGCTATTGCTAGTTTTGCCATCGGAATAGGCGTTGCCACCCTGATAACCAACTCCATCTCCAAGCCTATAGTAAAAGTAGTGGATGCTGTCAATGATGTGGCTCATGGGCATCTGAATGTGAATCTAAACGCCCAAGGCAAAGATGAGATTGCTATGCTTTCGGGCAGTATACAGATTTTAATAAACACCCTGCGGCAGATAATCTACGATATGGATCACATGGTGGAAGATCATCAAAGGGGCGAAATTGACACATTTATCGATTCCGGAAAATTCGACGGCGAGTATCGAACCGTTACGGAAAAAATCAACGCCATGCTCCGCTCTACATTAGCAACCCAAAATCAAGTGGTGGGCACATTCATTGAGATAGCAAACGGTAATTTTGAGGCAAACCTCAACCAACTCCCTGGAAAAAAGGCACTCTTAAACGATGCTGTCAACGATATGCGCCGCCAAATAAATCTGGTTGTCGAAGAGATAAAGACTCTGATTGATTTTGCCTCTGCAAAGGGCGACCTTTCCAAGCGTGTAGATGCGTCATTGTATCAGGGCGGCTGGAAAGTAATAATGGACGGGCTTAACAGGATGCTACAGGCCTCTGACGAGCCTGTGTCGGAGATACGAGAGGTAATTACTGCTCTCGGTAAAGGGTTATTTGACAAGAGAATATCAGACCGATACCCAGGCGATTTCAAAATCATTGCAGACACGTTAAATACCACAATGGACACTCTGCATGACTATATTTTTGAAGTGAGTGCCGTACTCTCCGATATAGCGAGCGGTGTTTTAAGCAGCAAAATAGACAAGGATTATATTGGCGAATTTACTGAGATTAAAAACTCCATAAACAACATTACAAGCACTCTAAACGAGACTATGGGGGACATTCATTCCGCCTCCGAGCAGATATTGCTTGGAGCAGAGCAAATTTCGCACAGTTCCTCGAATTTAGCCACTGGTGCAACAGAGCAGGCGGGTTCGGTGGAGGAATTAGTCGCCTCCATGGCTTTAATCGATGAGCAAACCAAAGCAAACGCTGACAACGCTAACAAAGCTAGTCAAATGACTCGTAATTCCGTTGAAAACGCCACTCGTGGCAACGACAAGATGCAGCAGATGTTGGAGGCTATGTTACAGATAAAGGACTCGAGCCACAACATTTCCCACATAATCAAGGTAATACAGGACATAGCGTTCCAGACGAATCTGCTTTCACTAAATGCGGCTGTTGAGGCGGCTCGGGCGGGCGAGCATGGCAGGGGATTTTCCGTTGTCGCCGAGGAGGTACGCAGTTTAGCCAACCGCAGCAAGGCTGCTGCTACAGAGACTACAGCTTTAATAGAAAGCTCCATCGAAAAGGTAGACATTGGCAACAACATAGTGGAGAGCACTGCTGAGTCGCTCACTCGCATTGCTACAAATGCAACAAATGTTTCAAAGACTGTTGAGGGGATTTACAAGTCGTCTGACGAGCAGGCGACTGCGGTTGGTCAGGTACGTTTAGCACTCAACCAGATTTCCACGATAGTACAAAACAATTCCGCCATCTCCGAAGAGACCGCCGCCGCTTCCGAAGAACTAAACTCTCAGGCTGAAACACTAAAAAAACTCGTTTCTTACTTCAAACTTTAGAGATTAAGACCGTGGGGGCTCTGCCCCCCACACCCCCGCTGGGGGCCAGCCCCCAGACCCCC
>WRKH01000186.1 GCA_009778175.1 Turicibacter sp. | reverse complement strand
AAAATGGATTGCCTTTAACGCCAGCCGAGAAAAACATGGTCATATAGTTGCGGATTTCTTCGTATTGCTCGCTGTCGTGGTTATCCATTAGGATTTTGTCGTATTCGTCGATGAGAATGTATGACCGCTTCCCTGTGGCTCGGTGGATGGATTCTGTCAAGTGCAGCAATCCGTCCGTATCTTCAAAATCCCTGTTGGTTATGTAATCCAAAGCCATTTCAGAAATATTTTCCTCGCCGCAATAATCCTTGACATACTGGATAATCCTGAAAAATATGGTTTTTTTGTATGTTTTTGGGTTAAGCAGCCTAAAATCAAAGTAAAACACAGGAGCGGAGTTGGCTTTCTCCCAAACAGGGCTGTTTTCGATATACAATCCCTTGAACAAATACCGAAAATCCGCCCTATCCGTGAGAAAACATTTTAGCATATCCATGTTAAGGCTCTTGCCAAGCCGTCTATGGCGAGTTATTAGGTGGACTCGACTGCTATCGTTTAGAAAATGTTCAATCATGCGAGTTTTGTCCACGTACAGGCTGCCGTCCGTTATTATCTGCTCGAATAGCGAGGTGCTTAGATCTATTTTTTTTACATCTCCGATAATCATGGTTGTCGCTCCTTTTTTGTTATTCTCAAATTATAGCATAAGTTGGGCAAAAAATCAAGAAAGATTAAAACCGTGGGGCTCTGCCCCACACCCCGCAAGGGGACAAGCCCCCTTGACCCCCAAACTTTCGCTATTTTTTGTTATCTTGGCTCTCCGTTAATCATTTCAAATTTTTTTGTAAGTTTTCACAAAAAGGTATTGACAAACTGAACTCTCATACATTATAATGATTTTATGAGGTGCTGACCTAATGACCGTCTCATGTTGGACTGGGATTGGTATCTCAAATTATAGGAGTTAAACAATGAAAAATTTAACACAATTACTCGTGCTGTCGATTATGTTTATTCTATACGCTTGTGCCGTGCAAGAAAATCCCATATCAGATTACGCACAACATCTCGAAAATATATCAGATAATCAAACAATCCTTGACGAGACGGAAAATTGGCAGAGAACCAACTTGCGAGATTTGATTTTAAGACAAATAGACGATGTTAGAGAGTTTCTTGGAAATGAGATTTCTAGCGAATATGACGAACACCAATTTGTTTATCGCTACTATTATTTCGATAGCGATCTGACGTTAGCTACTGGGGAACTTAATCAGATTATTAGCATTTTTTTGGATTTTAACGAGGACAACCGTTCTCGTTTTCATGTTGACGGAATTGACGATTTTTCGACATTTGACGATGTAGTATCCAAATTCGGCGAAAATCCGCATATAATCAGAGACACTATGGTAAGAGGGAGATTAGGTGTCGGTTATGGATATTGGCTAGGAGAAACGCATGAATTTATCTACTTTAATTTCGATGGAAACAATGAAATGATGGGATTCTCTTTACTATTAGGAGAACGACATTTTGACAATTAACGAAAAACCACGAGCCAAAAAATAACGAACGTTGGGGGTCAAGGGGGCTTGCCCCCTTGCGGGTGTGGGCAGAGCCCACGGTTTTAATCTCTTAATAATTGCAAAGACTGTTCCAAAAAATCTGTTGTTTGGGAGAGCGTGGCGGCAATTTTGGGGGTTGTTGCGTTGTAGGCTAGTTCGATTTGGTGGGCGGTTATGGTGTAGGGTGGATGGCTTAATGCCTTGAACATCTTGATTGTTGTGTCCTCAAAACGAGTGGCGGTTGGGGCGGCGGCATTGAAAAGGGCTAGATTGTGGTCGTAAAGTGGGTGGAGCGATATTTTGTCGTCTTTGTCTCGGATTAAGCCGAAATTAAATTCGTGCCTGTCCCAATTGAACATGAGTGCATCCAAAAATAACATTTTTTTATATGTTTCATGTACCTCGACTGGGAGTACGTTTAAGGCTAAATGTGGGTCGTCATGGCTGTCGGCTAGGGCGTAGAATGGCTCCAAACACTCGCCTACTTCCCTGTCAATAAAGGAATTGCAAACGGAAAATCCGTCCTCTTCCCAATAGTCAACTGCTATATCTGGGAAAATTTCGTTCGCCAATTTGGAATAAAATATCTCTGACCAAACCGCCTCAGGACTGCCTGCTTTCCATAGCTGCCACTTCGTTTTTAGGCTCGGCACATATCGCCAACCTTTTTCAAAACTCCCTGTGTTGGAATGTTCAGGGCTGTTGGGGCTTTCGTAAATTTTGGGATTGTCAAGTAATTTTTTCCCAGTCAAAGTGATGTGGAAAAATCTGTCGTCAGTAAATTGAATATCCGCCCAAGTCCGCCCATCGCCGTGCGGCCGCAACCAGTAGGCATCGGAGATAGATTGATAATAAATAGAGGGCAGAACGTCCTGTGCGTTGGAAGTTGACAATCCTAACATTCGCCGTAATGCACGGCTGTTTGGTCTGTTCAAATCCTGTGTGCGAATGGTTTTCCAGTCGTTAAAACGCCCTTTTTTGATTAGAATGGGGGCATCGTCCGCATAGTTGACAACCGTTTCGCCGTGGATTTCCGCAACTATTTTGTCGTTTCTTAGTAATTCCAGACGACTGGCAAAATCACACATTTTGTCTCACACACCGCATTACCAGCACCTCCTATAAATCCCTACCGCAAAAAATCACATTCCCCAAAAGCAAAACCACGACCCAAAAAATAACGAACGTTGGGGGTCAAGGGGGCTTGCCCCCTTGCGGGTGTGGGCAGAGCCCACGGTTTTAATCACTCGGCGCCTTCGACAACGCCCCTTGCTAAAATTGGTTCTAAAACAGTCCTGTCGCTTACGATTCTGCCGTCCTTGAACGCCACAATACGCTTCGTGTGCTCGGCAATATCAGGCTCATGCGTAACCATAACAATCGTCGCACCCTCTCGGTTCAAACGCTGGAAAATCGCCATTATTTCCTCGCCTGATTGGCTGTCCAAATTCCCAGTCGGCTCGTCCGCCAGCAGAATCGACGGCTTATTAACCAACGCTCGTGCAATCGCCACCCTCTGTTTCTGCCCACCTGAAAGCTCGTTCGGCTTATGATGAATCCTATCAGTCAACCCAACCCTTTCAAGTGCCTCCAAAGCCGCCGTCCGCCGCCCTTTGCCCCTCGTACCTGCATAAATCATAGGCAACTCAACATTCTGCAACGCACTCAACCTAGGCAGCAAATTATACGACTGGAACACAAACCCAATTTTCCGATTCCGAATTTCCGCCAGCCCTTTACCCTTAATTTTCGACACATCTTCACTATCCAAATCATATTCCCCCGATGTCAACGAATCCAGACACCCAAGAATATTCATAAGCGTAGATTTCCCCGATCCCGACTGCCCCATAACAGCCACAAACTCCCCAACCCCAACCGAAAAACTAACATCTTTAAGCGCCACAACTTCCAAAGACCCATTTCTATAGACCTTATACAAATTCCGTATCTCAATAGCTAAACTCATACCTACTTCTCCTTTCAAAGATTAAAACCGTGGGGCTCCGCCCCACACCCCGCAAGGGGGCTAGCCCCCTTGACCCCCAACGTTCGCTATTTTTTGCTCCCTTGGCGTTGCCCAATCGTTACAAATTTGTAGCTATTGGGCATCGCCACGAGCCACAAAAAACGAACGTTGGGGTCAAGGGGCTTGCCCCTTGCGGGGTGTGGGGCAGAGCCCCACGGTTTTAGGGTTTTAAGGGCCTACTGGTCTTACCATTAGACCGTTGTGCATTTGGGGGGTGGGGCTGGATACTACCATGTCGGTCTCGGTTAGACCGGAAACTTCGATGTACATATCTACGAATTCGCCCAGGGTTACGTCCACTCGTTCTAGGAAATTGTTCGTTATTACGTAAACGAAATTTGTTCCGCCCTCGCTTAGGGTTGACATTATGGGGACTACTAGGGAATTTTCGTTTGTCATTGTGATTATGTCCGCATCGACCGTGAATCCTGCTCGGAGCGTTTCGTTGTTGGGGACGATTACCTCGACTATCACGACCGTTTCCATGCCTGTGCCGAGATTGCGTTGTACGGCAACTGGGCGGATTGCGTCAATATGACCTGAATAGACTAAATTGCCCAATGCGCCGCCTGTTATGTTTGTCTCTTGGCCGACTGTGAGCGTGCCTGAATCGTTTTCAGGTACGTTGACAACAACGATGAGATTGTCGCCTGAAACATCGGCAATTTCAAACATAGGGCGACCGTTTACGCTAAATTCGCCAGGCTCGACGTTGACGGAAATAATCGTGCCAGCCGTGGCGGCAATCTCTTCACGCTGAAAATCGGCGATGTTTCGCTCAATTTGGGCGATGCGTAACTCCGCCTGTTCGATTGACAGCCGCTGGATATTCGCTTGGTTGACAGCGGCTGGCTGGGCGTTCCTGCCCCTTATTGCACTCAAATTTTCCTGTGCAAACCGCTCGGAATCGGTGCTTGTGCCTAACTGTAACTCCGCCGTCTCACGCTGTAATCTGGTCGTTGTCAACTGGTCTTCCAAATTCCGTGTCGTGGTCGCCAGCTGGTCTTCCAAAGTCCGCCTTGTCGTTGCCAACTGGTCTTCCAGCGTGGTTACATTGTGCGTGGCATTGTCAAGTTCCGTCCGAGTGGCAACGCCAGCATCAAAAAGGGTCTGCACATTGTTGCGTGTTTCCGTTGCCCTGCGTAAATTCTCCTCGATTGTAGCCGTTTGCGAACGCAAATTTTCCTGTATTTGAGCCGTTTGCGAACGCAAATTCTCCTCGATCTGGGCAATCTGTACATCAATTTGCACCAAATTCGTCTCGGCGGCGGTGATGTTCGCACGAGCCTGTTCGACTTGATTTTCAGCCGAAAGAATCTCCGTGGCAGACGGTGCAATTTGCGTTGCCGCCAAGCCCAGCTGTGCCGATTGTAGGGCAATTCTAGCCTCCGCCAAATTGTCATTCAGCGTGTCCAAAATACTATCATCATAGGTAATCAACACATCGCCGACATTGACAAAATCGCCCTCGTTCACGTGAACGTGTAGGATTTGTGCCTGCGTTTCAGGGAAAACAATCGTCCGATTCCGCAATTCCACCGTCCCACGAGCATTAACCGTCCTCACAACGGTTTGCCGATGCGGATAAACCCACTGTGCAATGGGTGCATTGCCGCCGCCAGCCGCTTCCGCCACGTTTATATTGAACAAATTAAACGCCACAAATCCGCCAGCCGCCAAAACCACGACCACTGCAATAATTACTTTTTTCATTCTACTCATTATTTCCTCCTTACCAGGGCGCGCCCTGGACTGCACTTTCGCTATTTTTTGTTATCATGGCTCTCCATCTAATCGCTACAAATTTTGCAACGATTTTTTCCCAACAAGTCCGCCCAAAATGGCAAAAAATTTGCAATAGCAAATCGGAGAGCCACGAGCCAAAAAATAACGAACGTTGGGGGTCAAGGGGGCTTGCCCCCTTGCGGGTGTGGGCAGAGCCCACGGTTTTAAACTATGATAAAGGCGAGAGATGTTATTAGGGTTAGAGTTAAGTTGGGGATTAGGTAGGCTAGGGTTGCGATTATTAGGGCTTTTGTTTTGAAATCGTTGAAAGTTTTTAGGGCGAAAAAAGTTAGGATGGCGGAGTATAGGGAGAAAATTGTTATTGTGGAGAGGAAGTTGAAAAGTGGGCTGGAAAGATTGGAGGTTGGCATTAGGAAAGCGGCTAGGGAAGCTGGGTCGGTGAAAGTGGAGAGTTGAGCCATTAGGAGCGTGGAGAGGAATGTGCCGAATGTTGTGATTACGGCTGTGTGTATGTAGAGTGAGAAATACATGGGGAAAGTAGCGTCGCCACGTGCGATTTTTGTCATAAGCCATAGCAAGAAAGCGTAAATAACGCCTAGGATTAGGGGGGCAAATATGGAGTTTATGATGAGTAGGAAGTTTAGGTCAACGCCTGTGGGTTCGATGCCGTATTCGTCCATGACTGGGAGTAATGGTGTGATGTCTAAGCCCTGGTCTAGCATATGCTCCATTAGGATGGTGTTTGTGTGATCTAAAACCTGTTGGTTGAAGTCGGCTAGTAGTAGGATAGAGGCGAGGTTTATAGCGATGATTAGCATGAGGGGTAGGAAGATTGTGGGGTTGGTTTTTAGGGCTTCCATAAGTTTTATTGGTGCGATGAAGAGGGATAGGAGTTTGGTGGGTTGGGTCATGGTTGGTGGTGGGAGATCTTCTATTTGTGTTTCTTGTGTTTCGTTCATTTGAAAACGCCTTTCGTAAGTTTTATTCTTTATTATATACGTGGTGGGGGTGGGGAAGTCTGATGGGGTGTCTGGTTTGGTGATTTTGCAATTCTTCGGTATGTTATATTGTTGTTTGTGTGTATTGGGTTATTTTTTCGGCGGCTAGGTTGTCTTTTAGCATTTCTATGGCGTTTTCTACTTGATTTCGCTTGGTTCCCCTTTTCTCCCCTCGCTATTCAAAAACTTTTATCGCCAAATTTCCCTCTAAAATCATACTGTTCTCCTCCGTTACCTCGGTGTTCAAAACCGCCAAAATTTTCCCTTTTAACGCCACGTCCAAAAAATCCAATGTTCCGCCCTTGTATAGCGACAGACTCTCCTTTAACACCTTATCTTTGCTGTTTCTCGTGTCTATGTTAGACATCGCCGCCGCCTGTCGCATTTATCCCATTCTTCTGCAATCCGCCAGACTTATAAATCTCCGCTTTCCGCACCCCATATTTCGCTAGTTCGTTTTCAGGGTCGATATTTATAGCCTTTCTAAACATACGTTCCGCCATGAGATATTGCTCGCGGTTAAACGCCTTCACGCCCTTATTGAAACTCATCTTCGACCTCAACTCCGCATTTTGCAACTGCACGGCTATATGTAAAAGTCCTAGCAAGCAAACTACTAGCCCGCCCATTATAATAATAACATCCCACATAAAAACCCCAGCCGCCGCCACCAACGCCCCAATAACAACCACTGCTGGATTCACAAAATAACTAACGGGCGACATCTTCCCAGGCGGTGTGCTATCTATATACTTCCGCTCGAAATAATTCGGCGAAGTCTTGGGCGGCATACTATCGTAATCTGCTGGTCTTGCCCTTGGTATCGGCACTTTCGCACCCTTTTCAAGCACCTTGAAATCCGACACCTGATTATCAAACAATTTGAACAAAATATGTATCGTAGATCGCAAATTCTTACCCTTTGCCGATCTTACCCTTCTCGAAATGTTCAGCAAATAATACCTATCTTCCTCATAGGTGTCAAGCGGAGAGACAGAAATCGTATTATGTTTTGGGCGATACGATATGACAGTCCTCATAATATACCCGTCCGTATCCGTTACATTCATCGTTTGCCCCGACACTGTACTCTCGTCCAACGCATAATTAAATTTTATATACCAATATATCGCATCTACCGGTCCTTTTATCTTCATCTTTACCTTATTCTGCAAACTCGGTATCGACGTTCTAACCATTATCTGCTTCTGCCCATTCTGCTCCACTTCTCACCTCTTTTCTAAGACCGTGGGACTCTGCCCCACACCCCGCTGGGGGCCAGCCCCCAGACCCCC
>WRKH01000185.1 GCA_009778175.1 Turicibacter sp. | reverse complement strand
CCCTCAAACCCAAACAAATTTTAAAGTTTGTCCACTTTTCAAAGTGGCGGGGTCAAGGGGCAGAGCCCCTTGCGGGGTGTGGGGCAGAGCCCCACGGTTTTAACCCATGCCTAAGCGATTTATTAAAGTGTCGTAAATGTTGTTCATTGTGGAGATCATTCTGGCGTTTACGTTGAATAGGTTTTGGAAACGTGCCATGTCTAAAAGCTCCTCGTTCATGTCTACGCCGGAAACCGCTACTCGTTGGTTCGTGGTTACTCTTGTCATCTCCATGAAATTGTTCTGAAATCGGTTCGCCTGTTGTAAGTCGATTGATAAGTGCGTTGTTGTCGCTACTATAAAGTCTCGGAGCGAGCCCTCTCGGAATAAGGATTGATAATTGTCAAGGAAAATGAACCCCTCTACTATTGCATTGTCGCTCTCGCCCACGTTGGGAGAGGAGGAGAGTTGTAAGCGGTCAGGCTCTTCTAGGAGAATCCGATTCATTTCCCAGTTCAAGACGTTCAAATGGTTAAAATCTCCCATGCTTGTGTTGCCGTGTACGTTGCCGTTCGCATCCGTCCATACGAAAAATCCAAGCCCTGTCGAACCGTCCAAAGAATAACCGTTCCGATGCCCCTGCGAACCGTCTATCGGCGAACCGCTCCTGTCCAAGCCCTCGTTCATTGCAAGCACAAAGGTGCGGACAAGGTCGTTTAACCGATTCATATAAAATGGAATCCCCTTGAAATTCGTGGTCTGTACATTCTGCCGAGATGTGGGCAACGGTGTAATCGTTATCCCAGGTGCTACATCCGCCTCGGCTGGCGTTAATTGCAAAAAGTCAGGCATCAAAGACGAAAAATCCGCAATATTCCAAGTGGACTCGTCTGTTATTTCAAAACCATGTGCATCCCATGTGGCACGGTTGTTTATGTCAAATGGCGGCGGCCCTGCTGGCCAAACCTCGGACGGCCATAACCGTGGATTCGTCGTATCAAAACCCACATTCCGCCCAATCGCCGATGTAAACCAATCTGGCCAAGTTGTGATGTCCGCCACGTCAAAGTTGGCATTATCCGCCAAAGCCGCCGCCGCTACATCTGCAAAGTTAAACGTGCCTTCCGCCGCCGTTAATTCCCATGGGTGTACGTTTACAAAACTAGGCCAGGGCAACGTCCCTGCCGCTCGGTCGCCGTCTGGATTTAGTATATCAAAAGTTTCAGGCATCCTGTTCACCACATTCACAAACCAATTCGGCCAAGTGGTGGGATCGGCTGGATCTGCACCTTCGTCCACCGCTCTATTAAAGAGCGTTTCAAAATGGATTCGCTGTTTAGTGGGAACGCCGCCATGACCGTCCCTCACATCAATTAGCCCTTTGAGAACGCCTGTTAGATTGGGGCTAAAAATATTAAACGGCGAGCCGTTCGCAAAACGTATATCAAAGAGTCCGTCCACGTCCATCTCGTTGCGGCGTTGGTCTGGCGTGCGTGGCACGAGTTCCAGCGAGTGGACCAGGTTATGATTCACGAAATCATGCCCATTTATCGAGATAAAAAACCGTCTATCGTTCTCAATGCCAGAAGTATGGGAAAAATCCCGTTCTTCCACGGTAACATTAACCAGTTGGGACAGGCGATCGACCAGCAGATCCCTTTTATCTCGCAAATCGTTCGCCCACGAGCCATTAAATTCGGAGTTACGTATCTGTTCGTTCAAAATGGAAACCTGCCGACCAAGGCTATTGATTTCCGTAACAACGGCGTGGACTTCGCCATTCAGGTCTCTCTGCTGATTCTGCAAGGCGACGGCGTTATTTCTTAGCAGTTCCGTAAGCGACTCGCCCAGCCGCCCAACATTCAGGCGGAACATGGGGTCATGTGCTTCTGCCGACAGTTCCTGCAAACGTGAAAAGAAGTCATTAAAAGCGCCCAGCACGCCCACGGTCGATTGATCGGGCAATTCATTCAAAATCGCCTCAATAAGCGACAGTTGCGGCACTTTCACATTAAACTCGCCCAAAACGCCCTGCTGGCTCCAGAATCGTCTATCAATGAACTGGTCGCGCATTCTAATGACGTTATTAACGGCACTACCAGTACCAAACATACCTCGACCATTCCGCATACTTATGGCTGGCTGGGCAGACTGCAAAGTCCCCTGCCGAGAAAAGCCAGGTATTTCCATATTAGCGGCATTATGAGCCACCACATTCAGATTAGCACGCGCGGTATGCATACCACTAGTAGCTATCCGAAATCCAAAAAATGAACCTCTCATATTTCCTCCTTAAAGTCAAGACCGTGGGGCTCTGCCCCACACCCCGCAAGGGGCGCGCCCCTTGACCCGCTCGTTCGTTATTTTTTGGGTCTTGGGTTTGCCTAATTATTTCAAATTTTTTGCTGTTGGGTATTTTGTGTTTGTTTTACAATCCAACCGCAATGTCATTTGTATTCGTTTTCGTAGGGGCGGATAGTATCCGCCAGTATGTCTTAAAATTGCAAAATTCCTTGTGTTATCGGAAGTGGATTATTATTTGCATTATGGTTGAGGTAGCCATCAAAATGTAGAAGAGTACACAGCAGATTTTGATAATGCGGATATTGTGCAGAAATTCCTTGTGGCTTTCGGCAAATTCGTCTCGTTCTTCCGTTCCGTTTTCGTTTGGCTGTTCCATATTTTGCCCTCCTGTGATAACTATCGCAAACGGAGCATTATTTGCCCAATAACCGATATTGCGGCGGCGATATAGACGAACACACACCACATTTTCATAGTGCGAATACTTCGCATTGCCTCTTCAAATTCTCTTGATGTTCTTCTTCGTGGGCTGTATTCTGATTCTTTTAATCGTTCCATTTTCCCCCCTGCAAACATTATCCGCTATCATTCCGCCTATACTTCCCATACATAACCACCGTATTCACAACCATAAAAGCCGACAAGACAACACGCATCCACAAAAATGGGGCTATTGCAAAGAGTGCGAGCAGCAGTATTAAAATTATTGTGTTCTGTTTCATGTCCCATCACTCCAACAAATACCGACCCACATCAGAAATATCCAACTCCAACCCTGACACGGTCTGCAACTTCTCCTTGTACGTTACGGAAGATAACTGCGTTTTCCCAATCCAACGCTCCACCACATCGGAATTTTGCTCGAAATACCAATGCTCGGTGTCGGCAGCCGTTGAATATAGCAATTTCTTCCACGACCGCTCTTCTTCCCTATTGGACTCCGACCATATTTCAATAATCAAGTCAGGGTTGCCAGCGAAATGCCTGCCTGTGCCGTCTCGGACGTAGGGCTGTCTGTGGAACAAAAACAAATCGGGTTCCACGGAGTCATATTTTAGGAAATCCACCGAGGGAGTTTCCGAAACATTTATAAGGTTCACAAAGGGGGTAAACCGCTCGCCCTCATAGCACAGGCGAGTCGTGCCTTGTGATATGAAAGTCTTATTGCCCAAAATGCCTTTTCTTAGCAAGTTCCACAATTCGGAGAGTAGTATTCCGCCTAACTGGGAGTGCCGCCCTGTTGTGTAGCCCATTCTTAAAACTTCCATTTAACCCCCCTACAACGCCAAATGCCGCAAATCAAAGGTCAAACCCCTCTGTGTGGCTATGTAATCCGAAATATCCTGATTTTTCAGCCTAATCCTGTCGAAATAACATTCCACAATATTCGTGTTCTGCTCCAAATACCAATGTTCAACATTCTGCCCTGTGGAATAGAGTTCAAATTTAAGTTGCCGCTCGTCCGCCCTGTTGCCGCTTGACCACACTTCGACTATCAAATCAGGGAAACCAGCAAAACGATTTTCTCGCACATTTTCCAAATACGAATTTTCCTTAAAAAGCAGGAAATCAGGCTGTACATAGGATAATTCGTTAATCGTTTCAGCCACGAAAACGCCCACATCGTCCAGTTCGTCAATATTAACCAAACTCTGCTCCTGGCTTTTTTCGCCCCAAAACACGAGTGCCGCCTCTTCCAGCAACGGATTTATCTTCTCCGCCTTAACCAACTCGTCAAAATTTCTCAAAATATCATGGTATATTCGCCCAACGAGCCTGTTATGCCGCTTGGAAGTCGCCATGTTGTAAGTAGCCAAAACTCACCTCTTTTCCGTGCCAACCACAGGCGGATAATATCCGCCCCTACGAAAATTAACCAACAACCCCAAACCGCAACAAATCGCAACACCACAAACGGAAATCCACGAGCCACCAAAAACGAACGATAGGGGGTCAAGGGGGCTTGTCCCCTTGCGGGGTGTGGGGCAGAGCCCCACGGTTTTATGTTTTAATCTTTAAAGTCCGACTCTGCCTGTGCGGTTGATTACTGTGTCTATCATGCTGTCTATTATGTTGAAAAGGCGTGAGGCGGCTTGGTAGGCGAATTGGAATGTCATCATGCTGGCGGTCTCTTCGTCTAGGGAAACGCCCATTATCGAATTGCGGCGTTGGTCGGCTTGGAGAAGCTGCTGAAATTCTGCCGTCATAAAAGTCTCCGCCTCCATTATTTCTGTGCCTAGTGCCGTTATAAATGCCGCATACGCTCGGTCTATGTTAAAATATTCGCCGCCTATGTTGATTTTGAAATCGCTGTCGTCAGCTGTCCATTGGCGTATCATCTCATTTACTAGCGTCGCATCGTCCCTTTCTCCTGATAATGAAAGGGCAAGCAGATTGTATCCGCCTGGTAAACGGAGGGCTGGATTTATCATTAAATTGCGTGTCGAGTAAAAACTATCAATCTGCCCTGGAAGTCCGCTGTTGTGTATGCGGTTTCCGTCAAAACGTGGCAAATTCAAGCCGCCTTCCGAACGGCGTACAAATACCTCTGTAAATGACTTGTTGCCGTTTAAGTCAAAGGGCGCATCTGGGTCAAATGTGTGGTCTCGGACAGGGGCTATGGAGTCGTTTATAAGCCGTACGATTGTGTTCACGATTTTGTCCATGTCTCGCATGACTCGTGGAATCAAGGCGTTGTTCATGCTCCAATTTGCTTGCCTATACGTGCGGCGTGAGGCCTGGAAAGTGCCGTTCATTCGGTCAAAATCTTGATTTCCGATACCAGCATTTACAGCCGCCACAAAACCCGCTGGGTCTCGTATCATTTCAGGGTACAAACTCTCGATATTGTTCCGCTGATTGTCCCACACCAGCTGTGCGTGTAAAAGGTGGGAATTGTTCTCGTCCTCAGGGTCTCCCATTCCTGCGAGCGAGGGCGGAATATTGTCCCAAGTGTTTGTAGTGGCGTTCCATTCAGGGCGAGGAATGGCATCCCATTCAGGAGGCGGCCCAGCCGTGGATGGTGTAAAACCCCATTCCAGCCCAAGCCGTTGACCTATCATGTGTTCTACCACTTCCTGAACGCTGCCGTACCCACCAGCAGGCGGCTCAACGCCGAAAATAGAACCAGGCAAAGCAATAGGCTCCCACAATGCGTCAATCCCAGCAAAAGTGGCTGGCATCGCACCCCTAGCACTAAGCAACGCCAACAACGCACCCTGATCGTTGCCACGCTCGGCATCAATCGGCCTATCCCAGTTAAATAGCGGCCTGTAACGGCTCGGCGGCGTGTCAGGCGGCAGAACCTCCGTTGCACTTGTGAAAACAGGTTCTACAAATGTATAACGACCGCTAATTTGCAGCAAGCCGAGGGTATTTTGCGAACCCTGTGAAAGTATGAAATTACCGCTAATGGTCATAATATCAATACGCCCTGTGCCACGTTCCCATTGCCCAGTAACAGGATTAAGCTGCCCAGTATCCTCGAAAAATTCCACAGGAATAAGACCGCTAAGCTGATCCATGAGGCGGTTGCGTTCGTCTCGGAGGTCGTTTGCGTTATCCCCTGACATTTCATGCCCAGTTATCTCATCGTTTAGCCTGTTGATATTGGCGACAATATCATTGATATCGGCGACCATGTTACGGATTTGACCGTCCAAATTCTGTTGGAATTGGAATAATTCGTTAAAAATGACCTGTGCCTTGTCCAAAAATGCGATACTGGTGGCAACAAAAGCCTCGCGCGTTTCGAGTGCGGAAACGTCCATGCTCATTTCATGCAAGGAGTTCCACATATCCGCCAACAGCACCTGCATACGGAAACTGCTTTCCGTTTCGCCCAGCACAGATTCGATATGATGACCAATCGAGGTCAGAGTCGAATAAAAGCTCAATCTCATATTATGGGCACGGAACATAAAGTCAAAATACTGGCTACGAATCTGTTCGACAGCCTGATTATCGACCCCAGTCCCAACAAAGAGCCGTTGCCCAGACATACTAGTCCCCATACCACGAGGCCGCAAGTCCGCCTGCAAGCTTCTCTGCCGAGAGAATCCATTGATTTCCGCATTAGCCATATTATGCGAGGTAACAACAAGCCCAGTTTGTGCCGCTCTAAGCCCAGTTACCGAAATATTCAAAGTAGTAAACAAATTTTTGCTCCCTTCAGAACTAAAACCGTGGGGGCTCTGCCCCCACACCCCCGCCAGGGCGCGCCCTGGACTGCACTTTCGCTTTTTTGGGGTCTTGGTTTTATTCAATCGTTTCAAATTTTTATTAGTTTTGTGGGCACTACTTGCCCACTCCATCTTGCAAACCCCACCCAACGCCAACAAATCGCAAATCTGCACATGGAAACCCACGAGCCAAGTAAGACGAAAGTTGGGGGTCAAGGGGGCTAGCCCCCTTGCGGGGTGTGGGGCAGAGCCCCACGGTTTTGATTTTTAGTTGGTGGTATCGAGGTAGTTGCCTTGAGTGTCTAGGGGGTCGTCGTGGCCGGGGTAGAGGGGGGCGTTGTTGGAGCGGAGGAGGTTGTTGGAGAATTCGATGTATTCTAAGGCGTTTTGGATTAGTTGGCCGTTTTGAATGTTGATTTCTTTTAAGTCTAGGACTACCTTTTTGATTTTATCTCGAACGTCGATTAGGAGTTTTTGTTCCTCTTTGCCGTCCATGAGAGTGATGATGTCTTCGAGAGTGAGGTCAGTCTGCTTGTGGCAGAGTACGACCGCCATGTCGGAGACAAGCTCGATACGCTTTTTTTCAAGTTTTAGGTTCTTGCTAATTATGATATTTTCAAGATGGTTGATTTTTTGTAGCTGGTCGATGTCGTTTTGGATGATTACGTCCCGCTTTTCAAGCGAAAGCCCAAGCAGGTCTTCGTAATTTTGCGTTTCCTCCGTAAGTATCTCCGCCAGCTGATCCATCATTCCCGCCATATTCAAGTCCTCCTTTTTTTAACATCACGGACACCACTAATGGTAATTTTCAGCGTCCGTCTGCGAATCCGTGTAGTAATGTAATCTGCCCAATGGTGCTCGTCAAACCCAAACCAAATTTAAAGTTTGTCCACTTTTCAAAGTGGCGGGGGTTTGGGGGCAGAGCCCCCAAGGGTTTAATGTATAGG
>WRKH01000184.1 GCA_009778175.1 Turicibacter sp. | reverse complement strand
CCCCCACGGTTTTAATCTTTAAACCACGAATTCGTATTCTGAAAAATTTTGTAGTAAAGTGGAATCTTCTAGTTCCTCTGGGTCTATGTCGGCTTGCTTGCCTTGTGGTAGCTGGGAGTCGGTGGCGTATGTGAATGTTGGCTGTTCTAACGTGAAACCCTGCTCTTGTAATAGCGTTTGTAATAGGGGAAGATGTGTTTGTAGTTTTATGCGTACGGCTGGGCTTTCTACCGTGAAATGGAGAGTTACGGCGGAATTTTGTTGGGTAAAAGTCGTCTGTACATTGCCTAAATTGGTCGTGAGTAGCGTTAAAAATGTCTTGGCTGTGCCAGCCGCCACGGCAGATTCGTTGAGTGTGTACATCTTCAAATTGGCGAAACGGTCGTTTAATAGGAACGGTGTGTCGATTAAATCGTTGAATTGGGCGGACTCCTGCTCGTGGTACTTGGCGGCTAGTATGTGCTGGGCATCTCGTACCGCTTGCGTGGGCGGTGCATTTTCCAATGCATCCCAAAGTGTCTTTGTTAGCGGCTTGGGCGGCTCGCCGTTTTCTAGCAAGTTCGCTAAATTTTGGCTTGTCATGTTGTCCAAAATGGCTGTGTCCTTTAATTCCTCGAAAACCTGCTGCAATGACGTGAGCGAGTTCTCTTCTCGTAATTTACGTGCCGCCTTGATATTGTCAGGGCTGGGCAGAATTCCCACCTGTTGCAGGAGTGCAATTAGGGCTGGCGGTGCTTCTGTGAATTGCTTTAACGCTTGCACCTGTAATTGCTGATTCGGCTCGAATGGCGGCGGCTTTGGTGCTTCTTGTAGGAGATCTTCCAGCGGCCGCTGTTGTTGGTTCGCATCGCCCCATTTTTTCAGCGTTTTGGGGGCTGCCTTGTCGATTACCGCATCCGCCAACAGGTCGGTGTAGGACAGGGCCGCCTGATGTGCCTGTGCCAGCATCGAACGTATGCTAGTCGGCTGGGTTAGGGCGTTTTTGATGTTGTCGTCAGCCGAAACGTCTAGCTTTTTGCCGTCGTAATATTTTGCCGCCTCCATCAGATTGCCCAAAGTAAGCGGAACACCCTGTTTCATTGCCATTCCAAGGGCAGCCGAGCCGTTTTTGTGGATTAAATTCAACATTCGGTAAATCGCAATCATGCCCGAACGCTCCTCTTCCGATAGGATTTTGCTCTGATCCATCTCGAAAATATGCTGTGCAATCTTGTCCTTGCCGCTGTATCCGTGTTGCTGCTCAAATTTACGGATATAATCGAGCATTTCGTCCATGTGCATATCGAGCGGCGTAAAGCCCTCTTTTAGCATTTGTGCCGCCATCATGGGGCTCAATCTGTCCATAACAGCCGCTATTTTCGCGTCGATTGCCTTTATCGCCTCTATCGTGGAGAGTGCAATGTCGATATTATTGCGAGAAAGTATGGATGCGGCACGGATATTCTCGGCGGTCGGATCGATGTTGATGTTCTTCAAAAAGCCCTCGAATTGGTCGGCAATTTTTGCGAACGAATCGCCGTAACGTCCGCTTGGCGTGGTTGCCATTGCCTCGTATGCTTTTGCCGCCTGGTGTATGCCCGCCAGGTCGAATTTTACCTGATTTGTCATTATTTTTCCTGAAATATTGGCGTTCAGGTGGAAAGCGACTGGGCGAATTTCCTGAATCGTGCGGAAAATATCCTCCATGCGGAGCGTGTTTTGGCGGCTGTCGTCCGCGCCCACCGCACGTAAATATCCTGCATTGTTCTCACGTTCGAGTGCCCTTAATTGCATGACCAATTCCTGCAAATGGGCAGTATTTATGGAAATGCCCTTGTCCGCCAACCTAACGGCGGCTTGCACGGTCATTTTCCATTGTATTTCCGCCAGTTGCCGCTGTGCCTTGATAAGTTCCAGACTATCCAGCTTTTCAGGCGGTATCTCAATTCTTAAATTTTCAATATTTTCAGGCGAAGCCGTTGGGGTTGTTGGCATCGTCTGCTGAATTTCACGGAGTTCGGCAGCCTCTCGAATCTGTTCGAGATTCAGGGTTTTGCCAGCCTCCATGACGGCACGCACGTCCTGTGGTTGCAGTTTCGGCAGACTTTTTACCGTTTCCAAGACTTCCGCCATATCCAGCGAGGATAGGAGCGGCATAAGTTTGATGTCCGTGGGATTTTCGCCGCTTAGGATTGCCGTTTTTACTTCCTCGAATAGCATTTCCTGCGGAATGAGTTGCAGATTGCGGAGTAAAATCGTGGACTCGACATTTTCACGGTTTATGGGCAGATTGTTCGCAATAAGGAATTTTGCGGCATCAATATTACTCTCGTTGCTTTGAATACCGAGCCTGTCGAAACGGCGAGTTATCTGCTCTTCCAGACTGTCCCAGTTCGCCAAATAGTCGTTTTGCGGCCGTCCGCCCTTGTATCGGTTGGAGTAGACGGTTTCTGGCGTGATTTCCTTATTGCTCTGTAAAAGCGAGGCAATAGCGGCATCGGACAGTCCGCCTTCGAGTAGCCCCTGCACTTTTTCAAGGGATTCATAGGCGGTGTAAATATCGTCGCCAGCGTTCCTCGTGGGCGTTTCGAGAATGGGCGTATCGTAGAAATTGTCGTTGATTTTGGGAATATCAGGCAGGTTCTTGATTTCCTGAATGATGTTATTCAGGGAGAAAAAGCTGATTTTGTGCAAGTCAAGCCCACTGGCAGCAATGGCAGAAATGGCGGCTCTGGTGGCGTTATTGGCAATGGATTGCTGGCCTCGTTTTATTTGCGATATTGCCTGTGCGACCTTTGCCTGTTCCTCTTTCTGCACACTGGCACGATATTCCGCCTCTTCGTTCATGCGTTCGAGGGAAGTGGCGGCGTTCTGCACGTCGTCGATGCCAGCGTTGCCCCGTTTTATGGCGGCTTCCACGCCATGTGGGAAGATTTGGCGGAGTGCTAGACCGCTTTTGTCCTGACTGATGATTTTGAAATGCAGGACATCGCCGACGTTGCCTTGGACGGTATTAGCAGCGACGTTGAAAATGAAGTCGTCCGCCGTACGCAAAGTAGCGGTATCGCCCTCACGTGCCGTCATGGTGGCGGAGAGGGTATCGCCGTTATTGAAGGTGGGGGTATTGCCGCCGCCTTGTCGGTTGAAGACTGAGAGTAGTCCGTTGTTTTTTATGTTTGGGATGAATAGAAATCCGTTCATGTGAATAAGCTCCTTTTTTGGCATCACGGGGGTGTGTATTGGTGGTTTGTAGTGTCCGTCCGCGGGTTTTTGTGGATTGGGGGAGTGTTTTTTGGGTGTAAAAACCCTCTATTATATATATCGGCATTTTTGGAAAAAGTATTAGCTTTTTTGCAAAAATTTTTTTCCGCACCTTGTCAATCGCCTGTCCATGTGAAAATTCCGCCAGCCAAAACCGCATTTTTCCAACCGCAAATTGACTAGAACAAGCACGGGCGGATTCTATCCGCCCCTACGCCATCGCTTGATACATTTTCCAACAGTGCGATAACATCTAACAAGCCGTAACCTACAACTACCGCCCCTTCCACCTCCTCTCAATCCCCCTAGACAACCGAATCATCGTTACTATATTCCGATTAAATTTAAGCACAGGCTTAATCACCACCAAATCGCCGTTTTTCAGAGCAATACACAGCAGAACCCCAACAGAATAAACATTCCCAATCTGATTATACCTAATCAAACGCTCCTCTTTCAAGTGCAAAACCATATAATCCTTGTGCAAAACCGCAGATCCGTCGTATTGCATCAAAGTAAAGCTAATATTCCAAATCAAAATCACGGTTGCGAAAAACAAAATCGCCATAATTGCACCAGAAACGTTCAAATTCCCAGTATTCCCCACCAATCTAACTATCACAGGATATACCGCACTGTTAAGCCATGACGAAACAGAAAGAAACGCAATAAACAGCACGGAAAAAACAGCAAATCCCACTATCTCCCAACGTCCGCATTTGAATTTGTATTCTTTGATTTCGGTATTCATAGTCTACCCCCTTTCTCGGCGTTAGATTTTGGCGGTGTGCCGAACGCCTTATATTTACTATAATACCACACCGTCCACCATCTGTCAAGCCCTGCAAAATTCAATCTAACGAAAAAATCTCGCTTTCCTAAAATTCCACCAAACAAAAGCCCCCAAACCCACAAAAACCGCCCCACCAAAAAACCCAACGATAAACTCAACATTCCTCTCAACCGCCGCAAAAATCCGAACAGACAAAGTAAGAATCGGCTCATGCTCCGTAATCATCGCATACACAGCCTCTATATTGGTAAAACCCAAATTATAATCCGCCAAAAACAAGGGCAAAAGGTCATAATCGTGGTTCTCCGCAAAATACAAAATCGTGTACGCCCTCGTTACGTACTCAAATGCAACCGTCAGGCTACTGGAATACCAGGTCGGCATACGGCGGTGGTTCGCAGAGTTTTGGCTAAACAACCTAAATTCCTCATTTTCTGCATACCATTTCTCGGCAATCGGATTTGCAAAACTATGAGCAAATTCATGTATAATCAGAGAAAAGTCCGAAAAATCCCAATAATGATCACGCCGAGGAAGTATGGCATAGTTGACAGTATTCAGCAGCGTAGGCCCAAATGCACCGTTCTCCCCAGACGGTCTGACCGCTATCCGCAAATCCTCCAAACCGAACCCAAACTGATAAAACCAGTCAAAATTTATTTGAGATAACAACTCGTCATACAAACGCTGGCTATGCTCCTCAAAATACCAAATATTTTCTCGGAAAAAGTCCCCAAATCCGCTGACAATATAAAAATCATTCAACAAAACGAGAAACTCCGCCGCCGAGTCCGCTGTCCAAGGGGAAAGAGACTCTTCCCAAAAAGTTGACCCTTGTAATAACCGAAATTCTCCGTCCGCTTTTTCTAAATGAATAGCAAAAGCCATGCCCGAATCGATTATATATATAAGCCGCAACTCCCTTGCCGCCGCCATTACAGGGTGGTCAGAGAATCCGCCAAATGTATAAGAAAGGCTACGTTGATAAGGTGTAACCTCCGAGCCGAAAAGCTCCTGTATATGGGAATATCCGCTCCCTGCAATCCGCAAAATCACGGACATTAACTCAATCTGTTCGCTTACAAAGTTGGGAATTGTCAACCTCGTTGAAGTAGCCGAGTCAACGCCGCCCACGGATATTCTTGGATTTTCCGCATTTTCCACGGCACAGGCGGCAAAAGCCAAAATCACGCCAACTGCCGCCGCAGACATCAACCGCTTTGCGAAAGCAGTTCGCCATTTTATTGGGAACTTGCCCAATTTGTCCGTTAGGACGATCATTTTTTTCATAGAAACTTCTCCTTTTTTAGGGCTAAATTTGGCTACACAGCCGCCCCACATTTACTATAATACCACGGTTTTATAATGCTTGTCAAGCCACGCAACTAAAAAGTGCAAATGGCTATTTTACGGCAAATTTTTAAACTGCATCCCAACCGCAAACTCCCTAAACCCCAATTTCTCATAATACCCAACCAAATTTTCCCCACAAAACAGCTGAATATGTAACCCGTTTTCACGGCAACGCACAACCAACTGCCTGATAATCTCACTACCAACGCCGTTGCCCCTATGCTCGGCAAGCACGCCCAAACCGCATAAATACGCACTAATCACGCCGTCCGAAACGCACCTGCCTGTGCCGACAAGTTGACCACCAGCGTAAACGTACACGCTCGCAAAACTTTGTTGCATTGCCCTATATAACTGGCTCGCCGACAGTTGCAAGAAATCGTTAAATCCCAATTTTTCGTAAAGTTCAAATAATTCTTCTTCATTGGGAATTTCCGCTGTATATATGTAATCCATTTTCTCCTCCAACCTCTCAAATATCCGTCAAATTCGGCAAATCCTCTACAAATTCAGCCGAAATGCCCAATTTTTCAAAATACCCACACATAGCCAAGCAAGCGAATTTTTCCGTGGAATAATGCGTTCCACCAAGCACGTTAATTTGATTTTTCTCTTCAAATTCATGCACCGCCGCCGAAAATTCATTTTTTACGCTAATACCTGTAATCAGCGTTTTTACGCCATTTTTTAGCATATCTTCAACCACGAAAATATCATTTCCGCCGCCTGCACATATCGCAACATTCCCCAAAATTTCGCTATCGCCATATTGATAAAATTTCGTTTTATGCCCAACAATTTCCGAAAATTTGCCTTGCAATTCCTTGACAGTTCGGCAATTTGTTTTGCCAATAACGCCGCAAAGTCCGCCGTTGTGTTCTGCAAACGGCTTTATTATCTCGATATTTAGAGCATCGGCTAGTGTCTTGCTTGTTGAATATTCGCTAAAATTATCCAACGGATTATGCAAACAATAAATCGCAATCTGCCTATTTTTCAGCTTTTCCAGCAGAGCAATATTCATATTATAAAAACCTTTGGGGGATTTTTCCAAATTCCAAATAGCGGCATGGTGTACAAATAACAGGGCTTTTTCGGCGTTTTCCGATATTTTTTGCAGCACAGATTCAGACGGAAAAACCGCCGTGTAAACGTGATTTATCGTTTCTGTAAAATCGCACATTATGCCCATGTTTCGGTTGGGAATCTTAAAAGAATCGCAAATGTACGCCGCAAGTTCGGGCATATACCGCAACCAATTATCCGTTAAATTCGGCTTGATAAAATCGTTGTCAAGCTGTTTATATAAATTTTTCGCTTTCATAATTACCTCCTATTTTTGCACTTTGCTAATCGTCCTTAAAGCCTTTTTTATGATGTATGCAGTTTCTTTGGTGTCGCTTTCTTTTTGCCAACGCTCACAAATCTCTATTACAAATTCGGACTGTGTTTTGCTTGCGTCATTTAGCCAATTTCCAACGCTATCTCGAACATATTTAGATTTATCCGACTTCAACGGCTCTAAAATCGGCAAAGCTAATGTTGGATTTTGTTTTAGTTCCTTAATATGCTCGCACCAAACGCCGCGCGGTCGTGTCGATTCGCTGGCGAAACGTCTGATATTTTCGTCCTCTCTTAACGCCCAATCCGACAAAATTTTTATACTTTTTTCCAAATTTTGTGCAATTTTTGGTCTAACGGCAAGCCAAGCCTCTTCTCTAACTCCAAAATGCTTGTCTGTTGCAAATGGCTGTATTTTTTGCAACATTTTTTCAATACCTAATTCCGAGTTTTTTCCAACGGCAAAAGTAGCCCAACTGCGAACCAAATCCGATTTATGTGTTGCAATAATTTGCAAAAAATCGTTGTCATCATGGGCGATTGTTTGCTCCAAAAGAGCCGTCCCAATGGTTTCGGTTATGGTGTTTACGGTTTGTTTTTTCAAATTGCTAATTTTATCTAAAATGGGATTTAGATATTTT
>WRKH01000183.1 GCA_009778175.1 Turicibacter sp. | reverse complement strand
CCGCTCTAACTGGAATCCCCTGCACGGCGGACGAGGTGCAGATTTTCAAGATTACCACGATTGTGTCAGGCAAGATACGCAATGATTTGGGCTTGCTAGTGCGTGGGCGGATAATTTTTCTTGGCGAACATATGTCCCATTGTACGCCAATATGCCCTTGCGATGCTTGATTTACGTGATGGATTTATACGACAGGCTGATAAAAATACGTGGCGAGGAGTTGTATTTTATAACGAAACGCAAATACCGCCCAGACCGTTAGATTTTGCAGATAGTCGATTTTTAGTTATGTAAAGGCATTCCAGCCTATAATAAATCGAAACTATTCAACTTGTTTATAAAACCTATTTTTAATTATCTGTTTTCAAAGGAGTTGATTCTTTATGTTTATATACTCTGTCAACCGCTATAAATACGCCAAAAACAATGCTCAATCCTCTAAGTAATTCGTTGAAAGATTGAGTTTCTTCAACGCTAAACGTGCCTAAAGTGGCGTTATTAAGAAACCAGTATAGAAATGCCCCATCTGAAAATGTACTTAAAAACATTATGATAGTTATTAAAATACCACAGATTAGCAAGGGATTTCTAGTTTTATTCACATAGTTATGGTAAAGGCAAAACAACAAAAATCCTGTTGAATAGCCAAATACCATGAAATTTAAGTTGAATTTGTTGTATACATATACACAGATGTAGAAAAATATTCATGTATATCCAAAGGATTCATTCCATGTTCATTCAATACATACATAATTTGCTCATTTTCGTAAAGAAACGAAATAAAAAGATTCTCGTTATTTAACACACTAACACTAAACGTTCTTTTGTCTTCCGTATTAAAAATATTGCTATCTAAATTGTCTAAATAATCCGAAAAATTGGTTTCTTGAAACATTTGTTGAATTTCAACGCCTTTACGAAAATAACGAGCATATATAAAATCTGTATCTAAAATTAAAATTGACGAAAAATACAGGACAACTGGCAAAAACCCAAAACATAAAGCGATTAAAATACTATTTTTTTAATGTATAGCACCAATTTATAATATTGTCTTTATTGACCAAACTGAAAATAACCAGAAAGACTGAAACCGCAATCGTAAGAATCCATAAAATTGCAAATTCTATATTAGGTAGCGAATTAAAACTAAGATAGAGAAAAAACTGTGCAGTTAAGATATAAATTGAAAAACGCATAGCCGACTTTCGGGTTTTTTCGTTAAATCCATGTTTTATAATTATGTCTAATGAAAATATAACCAAAATAATACCAAATACAACTCCAACCATGTTGAATACAAAAAAGACTGTTCCAGCACAGGCACCTAACAGTAATAGTATAATTACAAATTCAATAAAATTAAAATTTTTAAAAAATTTATGCAAAGCTATACACCCTTTCTCCTAATTTACGCTCATTCCTGTTATTAAACTAAACTTATATTTTATAAAACATAAGTTGAAATCAGATATAAGATATTTGATTATTTCCCAAAAACAAAACTCGCAACCGCAAATCCTAAACAATCATTAAATTTCTATCGAAATATATACACCAAAATCCCAACTAAATTCACAGGCAACAAAATCAACAATATCAAATGCCAAGTATCGGGTATCAGCCTAGCTTCCGACGGTTTTATTATGTGGTGTGTCTTCGCAAAAGTTTCATTATAGCCCTTAATCTTCCGCTCATCTGGCCAAATAATAAACCGCAAGGTAGTCATAAAAAGCGTGAACACCCCAAGCGACATCATGCCCAGCAACAGCCATTGCCCAACATCTGGCCATATCCAAAACGCAATCACAAACGAAAGATACGGCACCCAAAAAACCATATCAATCGGCTCGTCTTTCAGACAGGATTCAATCAATATAAAATTCCCTATTTTGAACCCCGTAACATTCAGCGAGTAAAACAAAAAAGTCCCCAACACCAACCAATGCACATCACACCTCCAAATAATTAAACCGCCGCTCCATATGATTAGCCAACCGCTTTTTGCGGTCGTCTGCAAGCAACATCTCGCCGCCATGCGTTAGTTCAAATGTGCAGACCGCCGACTGCGGAGTTGGGTCATAGCTGATTTTCAAATATTTGAGGACATTCCAGCCCACGAAAAAATCCGCTTCCAATGGACTCATTAACCGCACCGTAATATTTTCAAGGTGTATAGGCGACGATCCCAACGACCGCACGCCGAGCGTCAAGCTATCCAAACAGAACTCGTACACCTTGATTTTCGTTTTATCGCCCAAAGTGCTTTCTTGTGCCGTCATTGGCAGATTGTCAAATGTAAAGTCGTCTTTTGAATTTATTTTCAAAAGATGCATGAGTGGCGGATTGTCGTTGAAAAGCACCTCGTCTAAGCCCATTTCAAGCCATAGTCCGTATGACATATGAGAAATTCCTGCGCCCGTGTCGAACAGCGATGGTCTTGCAGTGCTTTTGCCGCCGCATTTTATTTCTGTCTCGCCGTATAAAAGATATTTTTTGTGGACATCAACCTTACAAGTAGAAACCATAAACACCCATCCCCTCTAATTTTAGAGAAAAACCCTTCCAAACAACGTATTTATTGGGAACTGGATTAGGCCACTCCAAATTATAATACTCATCTGGCGTGAGTATTGCCACAATATTCCCACAAGACCGATTATTTTTTTGAGGGCGGATTAGCACAATCATGTATTTATCATGATATTTCTGTATCATTTCATCAAATATCACGTCCCTCTCCAAAATCTCGTAATCGTAATCACTCTTAAATGTAAACATCTAACTTCCCCTTTCTCTACTCCCTATCCAACTTAAAATACTCACGGCAATCCCTCGTCCGCCCCAAAAAACCACGGTCGATTAACTCTCGCCGTATCAAGGCAAAATCGTTAAACGCAATATTTTCTTTGATAATTTCGTTTATTTCCGCCTCTGAATATTTCACGCCAGCCGAAAATTTCGTATAAATATGCTCAATTACCGCAACTTTATACGATCCCTTTTTCGGCCAGCGTGTGATTTTTCCGTCTTTTTGCAAATCTTTTATCTCTGCAATGTCCATTTTACACTCCTGTGTGGGAAAACGGGCGGATTGATAAAAATCCGCCCCTACGTGAAAATATTTTATCCCGCTTTTTGCATACAGCAAGTTTTATACTTCCGCCCACTGCCGCAATGGCATGGGTCGTTCCGTCCGATTTTCGCCTCCTTGCGGCGGATTGGCGTTTTCACAGCCGCCGCACCCTCGCTCGAATTCGTGTGCATATCCTCTTTTTTGACCACTTGCACCATCTGCTGCTCTTGCGCCACTTTTACGTTAAACATCATAAAAACCGTGTCTCGTTGGATATTGTTGCTCATTTCCTCGAACATATCGTAGCCCTGGAATTTGTACTCGACTAGTGGATCGCGTTGGGCGTAGGCGCGCAAGCCGATGCTCTGCCGCATCTTGTCCATGTCGTCGATGTGATCCATCCATTTTTGGTCGATTATGCGGAGCATGAGGACGCGCTCCGCCTGCCGCACCACTTCCGAGCCGAACTCATTTTCGCGCGCCGTGTATAATTTCTGTGCCGTGTCGAAAAGCCGCTCTTTTAGCGAGTCTTTCGTAATTGTCTCCTTGTCCTCCTGCGTGAGAACGGCGGCTGGCTTGTGGAAAATGGGGTTCAACTCGGCGTTCAAATCCGTCAAATCCCAGTCTTCTGGCAGGTCGCTCTCCGTGCCGAGATGTTTGTCAACTGCCCGTTCTATCACGGATTTTAGCATTGTCATTATGCTTTCTCGCAGGTCTTCGCCAGCTAGGACTTTATTTCGTTCGCCGTAAATAATTTCTCGTTGCTCGTTCATTACTTGGTCGTATTGCAAAAGATGTTTGCGGATACCAAAATTGTTGCCCTCGACCTTTTTTTGGGCGGTTTCGATGGATTTTGACAGCATTTTGTGCTGAATCTCGTCCTCTTCGTCCATTTTGACGAAATCCATGATTTTTTGCACCCTATCGCCGCCGAAGAGCCGCATTAAATCGTCTTCGAGCGAGATGTAGAATTTCGATTCGCCTGGGTCGCCCTGCCGCCCAGACCGCCCACGGAGCTGGTTGTCGATACGCCGTGCCTCGTGCCGCTCCGTGCCGATTATCTTCAAGCCGCCCTTTTCCACAACGCCCTCGCCGAGCATGATGTCCGTGCCACGGCCCGCCATATTTGTGGCGATTGTGATTGCCTTCTCCTGCCCTGCAAGTGCGATTATTTCGGCTTCTTGGGCGTGATATTTGGCGTTTAGGACTTGGTGCTTGACACCCATGCGTTTCAGCATTTTGCTCACGAGTTCCGATTTTTCGATGGAAACCGTGCCGACCAGCACGGGCTGCCCGACCTCGTAAGCCTCCTTGACCTCGTTCACGATTGCCTTGTATTTGGCGGCTTCCGTCTTGTAGACCACGTCCGGGTGATCTTGGCGTATCATGGGCATATTCGTGGGAATGACGACCACGTCCATGCCGTAAATCTCACGGAATTCGCCCTCCTCCGTCAGCGCCGTTCCAGTTGTGCCTGCCTTTTTCGTGTATTTATTGAAAAAATTCTGAAATGTAATCGTGGCGAGTGTCTTGCTTTCTCGTTGGACTTTAACTTTTTCTTTTGCCTCGATAGCCTGGTGAAGACCGTCGGAATAGCGGCGGCCAGGCATGAGGCGGCCCGTGAACTCGTCCACTATGACGATTTCGTTCTCGTTCACGACATAATCGACCTCGAGTTTCATGTTGTAATTGGCTTTGAGGGCGTTGTTAATGTGGTGCATAAGCTCCATATTGTCGGGATCGGACAGCGTTTCAACCTTGAAAAACCGCTCCGCCTTGGCGATGCCCTCCTCCGTGAGCGAGACGGATTTTTTCTTTTCGTCCACAACAAAATCGCCCTCTTCCTGGATTTCCGCGCGCAGGATTGGGTTGAGCGCCTCCTGTTCGTTGACAATGCGGCCTTTTTTGAGGTTCGAGACGAATTGGTTTGCCACCTCGTAAAGCATTGTCGATTTGTTGCCGCTGCCCGAGATTATGAGCGGCGTGCGTGCCTCGTCTATGAGGATAGAATCGACCTCGTCGATGATGGCGTAATGCAGTCCACGCTGGACTTTGTCCTTGTCGTAGACGACCATGTTGTCGCGCAAGTAGTCGAAGCCGAGTTCGTTGTTGGTGGAATACGTGATGTCGCGTGCGTAGTTTTCACGGCGTTCCTCGGTGGGCATATCGTGGATAATGCAGCCGACCGTCATGTCCAGCCGCTCGAAGACTTGCGCGGCGAGTTCGGCGTGGTAGGTGGCTAGGTATTCGTTGACCGTTACCAGGTGCGCGCCCTTGCCGGCGAGTGCGTTTAGGTAGAGCGGCAGGAGGACGGTTTGGGTTTTGCCCTCGCCAGTACGCATTTCGGCGATTCTGCCTTGATGTAGCACCACGCCGCCGATAATTTGCACACGGAAATGGCGTTTGCCGCCGCCCGATGTGCCGTCGCCTGTGGCTCGGTCGTTGACTTCACGCAGGACGGCATATGCTTCGGGCATGATGTCGTCTAGGGTTTCGCCGTTCGATAGGCGTTCGCGGAAGTGGGCGGTTTTGGATTTTAGTTGCTCGTCCGTGAGAGTCGCCATCTCCTTGCCCAGTTGCTCGATTTTATCTATTGTAGGCTCTAAGCGTTTTAGTTCCTTGTCGCTGTAATTGCCAAATATTTTTTCTAGTAGTCCCATGGGGTACCTCGCTTTTTTTGGATTTGTTATTTTTATTTTAGCATGGATTTTTTGGGAAGTCAAGTGGGGATTGCTAATGTCGTGGCGTTTGCGTGTCGGCTTGCTGGGCTTGTATGCTTTCTACCCATTCGACAGGCTGGTTTAACATTTGGGCGATTTTTTGTGCGTTTATTCCCTCTTTTAGCATTGCGATGGTTGCCTGTGCGATGCCTTCGATTTTGCCCTCGGCTTTGCCCTCAATTTTGCCTCTGGCTATCCCCTCGGCCAAACCCTTTTCAATACCCCATTCCTCAAATATCTTAACCGCTAAATTTCCCGCTAACGTCATGGCGTTTGTGTGTCGATTTGTTGGGCTTGTATGTTTTCTACCCATTCGACAGGCTGGTTTAACATCTGGGCGATTTTTTGTGCATTTATTCCCTCTTTTAGCATTGCGACGGTTGCCTGTGCGATGCCTTCGGCTTTGCCCTCGGCTTTACCCTTTTCAATACCCCATTCCTCAAATATCTTAACTGCTAAATTTCCCGCTAAAACCATACGATTTTCCTCCAATACTTTCTTAAATGCATCCTCTTTTGCAAATCGGCTACACAACAATATCAACAACGATTGCAATTTGTCTCGTTTGTGCTGATCTTCCGTCATCTGCTGAGTTAGTTTTATTGCAGTATCGAGAAAATCATATAGCGTTTTCCCGCTCTTGCTGCCGTAAAATGGCAAATAAATAACCTCTAACTCGTTTATCGGCTCGCCGTTTGCTAACTGCTCGCGTATACGGGCGAGCACCTTGTCGCCGTCCTTGTCGTGCAGGTAGATTATTTTCGGTGTGAACGTCATGGACGGATTGACGTATTCCGTCGCCTTTGGCGGATTCGTCGTCAAAACGACCGTCAGAAACGGTACGCCGTGTTTGCGAGCCATATTGATGTTGTAACTGGCAAACCGCATAACGTCTTCGTTACTGATTTCGACTTCCATTTCGTAATGTACGCCCATTTTTGTGCCCATTCTTGTGGAAAGCAAAAATCCCAAGTCCGCAAAGGTTTTGTTGGTTGTGATTTCGGTAAACTCCGTGCTTAAAATCTCCGTTATTCGGCCCGCCAACGCCACGTCCAAAAATTCCAACGTCCCGTTTTTGTAGATTTCTAGGCTTTCTTTGAATGTTTTGTCATAATTTTGATGTGTATCAATATTTTGCATAGATCCCGCCCCTTTTTGTTATTGTAACACATTTTTTGGGGAATCGCAAAAATTTTATTTTTCGGATTGTTGAAAAAGTGTGTCATTTAATGGGGGCAGCCGAGGATGCAGGTTTAACCACCGTTCAAGTGTTTTGTTATCCTCGCAATTTTCCGCCCTACAAAACCATCCTCGCAACACTTACCAAAAACGTAAAAGCAAAACTGCTCACACAAACACCCGCAAACATAACCTTCGACCATTTTCCGAAACACTCCCGTCCACCATTTCCATAAATAATCAGCACACAAATAATCATTATAAAACTCGTGTAAATAAACGTCCGAAACGCCGACGCATACAAGGATGAGGTTAAACTAGGAGCAAACTGCACCAAAAAACCTAACCCCATGAGTTGAGAGAGTACCCCCCCCCCCC
>WRKH01000182.1 GCA_009778175.1 Turicibacter sp. | reverse complement strand
CATTGTCTGAATTTAACAGCACAAACCGCCGCATAAAGCGTTATATCATAAAAAAGACACATAAATGGCTGTTTGCAGGAGAGCCTGTCAAAAGAGAGAAGTTTCAGGAGTATGTACCAAGGCAGTCGGAAAAGATTACGGAAGTTGCGGAAGTTGCGGAAGTTCCAAATGTTGCAGAAGCTGCAGAAATTACAAAGGTTACAGAAGTTGCAGAAGTTCCAAATGTTGCAGAAGCTACAAGGGTTGCGGAAGTTGAGGAAGTTCCAGTTGAACCGCCGCAAAGCAAGTCAAAATCAGTCGCACCAAAACCACCAACGCAAAAATCAAAAATTTCCGCCAAAGTTGGCGAAAAAATCCCATTCAGCGGCTATGATTGGCGAGTGCTAGACATACAAAATAACCAAGCCCTGCTGTTAAGCGAGTTGGTATTAGAAAAACGCCCATATAACGACAAACAAACTGATATTACATGGGAAAATTGCACCCTCCGAGACTATCTCAACAAGGACTTCTACAACAAACTCTCCGATAAAGGCAGGATAGTCCAAAGCACCATAAAAAACGATAACAACCCATGGTTTGACACAAGTGGCGGAAATAATACAACGGACAATATTTTCCTGCTTAGCATTGAGGAAGTGGTCAAATATTTAGGGGACGGCAATTTGACAAGACCCAAAATGAGTGAAAATGAGAAACAGTTTTGGGAAAGCCGAGATTGGATGAAAGGCGGTGCACCTGATTGGTTTAAGAAAAGAGGTTATCCAGGTTACTCAATGGGAATAGATTGGGACGGAAATTCAAAAAGAGTTGCAAAAGACACCAGCGGTGCGGCTGCGTGGTGGTGGCTGCGGTCGCCTGGCTACTTCACGGACGGTGCCGCCCGTGTCTTCGAGGACGGCGATGTCTACGTGGATGGTTACAGTGTCTCGGCGAGTGGCGGAGTTCGCCCCGCTTTGTGGCTAAATCTACAATCTTAAATCCTTTAATCTTAAAATCAGCCACGAAGCCTGCCTGCCGTCAGGCAGGTGGTAAAAATCTCCTGCGAAGCAGGAAAATCAATCCGCGAAGCGGAAAAAATCAAAATCCCACGCAGTGGGAAAAATCCGCCGCCGAAGGCGGCCGCCGATTTTTTTCGTAGGGGCGGATAGAATCCGCCCATGATTTCAACGGTTTGACATGATTCGGCGTTTGAGCGATGACGGATATTAGCCCTACGAAAACATCTATATTGTTCGATACAAAATCTGCAAACATAGCTTTTTAATTTACGGTAAACCAATAAAAATATGCGGGGTCAAGGGGGCGCGCTCCCTTGCGGGTCAAGGGCAGAGCCCTTGCGGGGTGTGGGGCAGAGCCCCACGGTTTTAAAAGGAGGGGATAAACTTGCAACCAGTACAACCAAGCGAACTAACAATAATCACAAAATCAAAAGAACTCTGCACCTACATAATGACAGTAACGCAAAAATCCCCCAAACAATTCCGATTTACGTTCGTAACACGTCTGCAAAATCTTTCGCTGGACGTAATCGAAAAAATATATTACGCCAACGATGTATTTTTAAGCAAGGGCAACATAAAAAACTCCGAAAAACGCCTTAATTATCAACATCACGCCCTTACAACGCTAAAACTCATCGCCTACATATCGGAGTTGGCAATGACCCAAAAATGCCTGTTATTCAAGCAATATGAGCAGATTGCAAAGCTAACGACCGATTGCCAGCGACTGCTCGGTGCATGGATAAACAGCGATAGAAAGCGATTTTCCGCCTAAGGTTTGTTAATCAAGCTATGGCGTTTATTGGGGGATTTGGTTGAACGGCTGCGTGGTGGTGGCTGCGGTCGCCTGGCAACAACACGAACAATGCCGCCAATGTCAACAAGGACGGCAATGTCAACATGAATGGCAACAATGTCTCGGCGAGTGGCGGAGTTCGCCCCGCTTTGCCCCAAGCTCATAAACCCGAAACCTCGTTCTAAGCAGGGCAGGTCTGCGTTATGGGTCAAAGGAATCAAATTCCATCTTGTCGGAAACGACTGGAAAACACATACAATCGAAAACAGGAGACGTTTTTAACTTTTTCCGTTTTTGGGAGGCGGTAAAACTCGCCGCCTCCCTCGATTGAAAAGATTAAAACCGTGGGGCTCTGCCCCACACCCCGCAAGGGAGCGCGCCCCCTTGACCCCGCTCATTTTTATTGGGTTTTATGGGCGAGATTTGGCGAATTATTGCGGTTTGTGTTGTTGCAGGTTAGCATAAAAAATGTTATGGGGTCAAGGGGCGAAGTCCCTTGCGGGGTTTGGGGCAGAGCCCCAAGGTTTTGATTTTAGGAGGATTCCTGTGGAAGAAAAATATGATTTAATGTGCAGTTTTCGGAATCTCTATAATGCCCATTTAAGAGCAAGGCGTGGCAAACGTGCAAAAGTTGAGGTTATAAAATTTGAGTTGGATTTGGCACAAAATCTGTGCACTTTGCAACGGCAATTACAACAAAAAACCTACCAGCCCAGCGAATACAAACATTTTTTCGTGTATGACCCCAAAATCCGTAGCATTTTCGCACCTGATTACGCCGATAGAGTGGTGCAACATTGCCTGTGCGATAATATCATAATGCCCACATTAGAGCCACGGCTAATCCACGATAACGCCGCTTGCCGTTTGGGGAAAGGTACGCATTTTTCCATATATCGGATGACGGATTTTTTGCGGACACATTTTCGCAAACACGGTGCGAATGGCTATTTTCTTAAATGCGATATTCGCAAATATTTTGAAAATATCGACCACAGCGTTCTTAAAGGGAAATTGCAAGGTGTGTTTGACGAAAACGTCCACAACCTGCTATGCCGTATAATCGACAGTTACGCCGCCGCCGAGGGCAAAGGCTTACCGCTCGGCAATCAGACCAGTCAATGGTTTGCGTTGTATTATTTGGACGGAATGGATAGATTGATAAAGGAACGCTTGCAAATCCGCCATTATGTCCGCTACATGGACGATTTTGTCCTATTGCACCACGACAAGGCGTATTTGCGGCGATGTTTGGAGGAAATCCGCCGATTGCTTGCGGATTTGCGATTGGATTTGAACGAAAAAACGCAGATTTTTCCCATAAAAAACGGAGTAAATTATCTAGGTTGGCATTTTTACCTAACGGAGACAGGCAAGGTGGTTAGAAAGTTGGTCTTGCCAAGCAAACGGCGATTTAAGCGGAGAATGAAATTATTGCAGGAAAAATATGCGGTTGGACGGATAGATGGTGCGGCGGTTAAGCGGAGTATAATGTCGAGCCATGGGCATTTGTTACATGGGCATACGTATCGGTTGAGGGCGGAAGTGCTTGGTGGAGCGGCGTTTCGGCGGAGTTAGGGGAGGATATAATGGAAGTTCCGAAAATAGGAGAGATTATAAAATTTAGCGGTTATGATTGGCGAGTGCTGGATATACAAAATGACCAAGCCCTGCTGTTAAGTGAGTTGGTGTTTGAACATCGTGCGTACAATAATGCCCAAGAAATTTTCAAACCAATTGATATTACATGGGAAGAAAGCACTCTCCGCAAATATCTCAATGAGGACTTTTACAACAAACTTACCGACAAAGACAGGATAGTAAAAACCACATTACAAAACAATAACAATCCATGGTTTGCTACAAGCGGCGGAAATAATACAACGGACAATATTTTCTTATTGAGCATTGAGGAAGTGGTCAAATATTTAGGGGACGGTAATTTGGCAAGACCCAAAATGAATGAAGATGAGAAACAGTTTTGGGAAAAAGAAAGTCGGACGAAAGACGGTGTGCTAAACCGAGTTAAGAAATTACTTTATCCAGATTACTCAATGGTAATAGATTGGGACGGAAATTCAAAACGAGTTGCAAAAGACACCAACGGTACGGCTACGTGGTGGTGGTTGCGGTCGCTTGGCGAAGATAGCTGCAATGCCGCCCATGTCTTCGAGAACGGCTGTGTCCTCATGCGTGGCTTCTACACTAGCTTGTCGATGGGCGTTCGCCCTGCTTTGTGGATAAATCTACCTGGCTTTGACAAAATCGACATAAAACCACAACAAAAGAAGCAACCACCAAAACCTACACCTCCATTAAAATCCAAAATTTCTGCCAAAGTAGGCGAAATTATCGAATTCAGCGGCTATGATTGGCGAGTGCTAGAATCCAAAATTTCTGCCAAAGTAGGCGAAATTATCGAATTCAGCGGCTATGATTGGCGAGTGCTAGATATACAAAATGACCAAGCCCTGCTGTTAAGCGAGTTGGCGTTAGAAGCCCGTGCATACAACAACAAACAAACCGCTATTACATGGGAAAATTGCACCCTCCGCAAATATCTCAACAATGACTTCTACAACAAACTTACCGACAGAGACAAAATCGTCAAAAGAACCATACCCAACAAGGATAATCAATGGTTCGGCACAAGCGGTGGAAATGACACAAACGACCATATTTTCTTGCTTAGTTTAGAAGAAGTGGTGCAATATTTTGGCGATAGCGGTCAGTTAAAAAATAGACCCTCTAATAATACGTTGTGTATTGACGATAAATTTAACAAGAAGCGTATTGAATACAGCAGCACCAGCACGTGGTGGCTACGGTCGCCTGGCGGCAATACGCACAGTGCTGCATATGTCCACGGTAGTGTCTACTTGGGTGGCGACTACGGTGGCGTGTCGGCAGTTGGCGGCGTTCGTCCAGCTTTGTGGCTAAACCTATAACCAACCAAAACAGACCAAAAAGGGAGGAGAATATAATGGAATGTAAAAATTGCGGTGCTGGTTTGACCTCGCCCAGGGGCGTAACTTTAACAATTTGCCCATTTTGCAAATTTGACAATGCTACAAAACCAACCACAGCAACCACAGTCGGCGACATCATAACATTTAGCGGCTACAACTGGAGAGTGCTAGACATACAAAATAACCAAGCCTTGCTTTTAAGCGAATTGATATTAGAAGACCGCAAATACAACGAGAGCCAAACCGCCCCTATTACATGGGAAAAATGCACTCTCCGCCATTATCTCAACAACGATTTTTACAACAAACTCTCTGGCAAAGATAGGATAGCTAGAAAAACCATATACAACAACAATAATCCATGGTTCGGTGCAAGTGGCGGAAATAACACAACTGACTATATTTTCCTGCTTAGCATTGAAGAAATGGTGCAGTATTTTGGGGATAGCTGGCAGTTGAAAAATAAAAATCCAGACCCTATTGAAGATTGGCGTATTGACGACCAATTTAATCAAAATCGTATTGCAAAGGACACCTTGGGTGCGATTTGGTGGTGGTTGCGGTCGCCTGGTGGTAAGGTCAACCTTGCCGCATATGTTGAACGTAATGGCAAAATCTGTGTATTTGGCAACAGCCGAGGTGTCTCGGCGAGTGGCGGAGTTCGCCCTGCTTTGTGGCTAAATCTATAACCGCCAATAAAAATGGAAGGAAAAAACAAGGAGGAGCAACATTGTCTGAATTTAACAGCACAAGGCGGCGTATAAAGCGTTTAATCATAAAAAAGACACATAAATGGTTTTTTGCAGGAGAGCCTGACAAAAAAGAGAAGTTTCAGGAGTATGTACCAAGGCAGTCGGAAAGTGAACCGAAACCATCCACTTCTGCCACAACCACTACAAAATCGTCGATTCATCAATTTTATAGAGAATGGGAAAAGGTTGCGGAAGTTGCGGAAGTTGCAAAGGTTGCGGAAGTTGCAGAAGCTATAAATGTTGCGGAAATCCCAAATGTTGTAGAAGTTCCAAAGGTTACGGAAGTTCCAGAAGTTGCAGAAGCTATAAATGTTGCGGAAATCCCAAATGTTGTAGAAGTTTCAAAGGTTACGGAAGTTCCAAAGGTTGCAAAAATTCCAAAGGTTACGGAAGTTCCAGAAGTGGGCAAACTTTTCAATTTCAGCGGCTATAATTGGCAAGTGCTGGATATACAAAATGACCAAGCCTTGCTATTAAGCGAGTTTGTGTTAAAAAATCATGCATACAATACCGAACAAACTGACACAACATGGGAAAATTGCACCCTCCGCACATATCTCAACGACGACTTCTATAACAAACTTGCCGACAAAGGCAAAATCGTCAAAAAAACCATACAAAATAAATCCAATCAATGGTTTGATACAAGCGGTGGAAATAACACAACCGACCACATTTTCCTGCTTAGCCTTGAAGAAGTGGTGCAATATTTGGGGGATAGTGGTCAGTTGCAAAAGAAACCCTTTAATAATCCGTTGTGGATTGACGATGATTTTAACAGAAAGCGTATTGCAAAAGACACCAACGATGCGGTTGCGTGGTGGTGGTTGCGGTCGCCTGGCAATTATAGCGACTTTGCCGCCAGTGTATCCAGAGGCGGCGGTGTCGATGTGCGTGGCTACCGTGTCTCGATAGTTGGCGGCGTTCGCCCTGCTTTATGGATAAATCTATCTACCCCTGACAAAACCAACAAAAAACCGCTTGATACTACTCCTGCCGCAAAACCTCCGTCCGACACAAAGCCACAACAAGAGAAACAGTCGCCAAAAAAAACCACGTTGCCGCCGAAAAAGGAGCGACCAACCATACTGCCACCGCAAAAACCCAAAATTTCCGCTAAAATAGGCGAAAATATCAAATTCAGCGGCTATAATTGGCGAGTGCTAGACATACAAAATAACCAAGCTCTGCTTTTAAGTGAGTTGGTGTTAGAAAAACGTGCATATAATACCAAACAAGCCGATATTACGTGGGAAAATTGCACTCTTCGCTATTACCTTAACAATGACTTCTACAATAAACTTTCCGCCAAAGGCAAAATTGCCCAAAAAACCATACCCAACAAAAACAATCAATGGTTCGGCACGGCAAGCGGAAATAACACAACAGACAATATTTTCCTACTTAGCATTGAAGAAGTGGTCAAATATTTAGGGGACGGCGATTTGACAAGACCCAAAATGAGTGAAAAAGAGAAACAGTTTTGGGAAAGTAGAAATTGGGCGAAAAACGGTATACCTGATTCGTTTAAGAAAGCAGGTTATCCAGATTATTCAATGGGAATAGATTGGGACGGAAATTCAAAAAGAGTTGCAAAGGACATCGGCGATGCGGCTGCGTGGTGGCTGCTGCGGTCGCCTGGCTACTTTAGCATCCGTTCCGCCTGTGTCGACGAGGACGGCTATGTCAGCTTGGATGGCAACAGTGTCTCAGCAGTTGGCGGCGTTCGCCCCGCTTTGTGGCTAAATCTATAACCACCAACCAAAACACAACCAAAAAATTAAGGAGGAGCAACATTGTCTGAATTTAACAGCACAAACC
>WRKH01000181.1 GCA_009778175.1 Turicibacter sp. | reverse complement strand
GGTCTGGGGGCGCGCCCCCAGCGGGGTCAAGGGGCAGAGCCCCTTGCGGGTCTGGGCAGAGCCCAGCGGGGTGTGGGGCAGAGCCCCACGGTTTTAAGACATTATATCATAATCTTTTGTGAAAATCAATCCTGCTTGTTTTCGAGTGCTAGCTTTGAAAAAAATGCCATGATTTTTTTTACGCCGACACGGTCGAATTTTACGGTAACTTCGTAGTCTGCCCCGCCAGGTGTAATCTCCAAAACCTCGCCCGCCCCGTATTTTAGATGCTTTACCCTGTCGCCTACTACAAAAGTCAATTCCTTGTCTGTCGGGGCAGGAATCTTGTTGATGTAGGGATTTATGGGCTTTTTGTCCCGATTCAATTTAGCCACGCCGCGCGGAGAGAGTATCGGCTTTTTCAAATGTGCTAATTCGTAAAATTCCTCGGGAATCTCCTTGAAAAAGCTGCTTATTGCGTTGCTGATTATCTTTCCGTGATACATTCGCTGCCTTGCGTGCGTAAGATATAGGGATTGCTTTGCACGAGTAATGCCAACATAGCAAAGGCGGCGTTCTTCCTCAAATTTTTCAGCCCCTCCCTCTAACGAACGATAACTCGGGAAAATGTTCTCTTCGAACCCTACTATGAAAACCTCCTCGAACTCCAGCCCTTTAGAGCTGTGTAATGTCATTAGAGAGACGGTGTCCGCCCCTTCTTCGTAGTTGTCAATATCAGAAACCAACGCCACTTCCTCCAAAAACATAGAGAGTGCATCTTCCCCTACAGACTCGCCAAATTCCTGTGTCTTGTTGTAAAACTCCTGTATATTTTCAATGCGGCTCTCCGCCTCAAAAGTCCCGTCTTGAAGATATTCAATGTAGCCCGTTTCGTCCAAAATCTTATTCATCAGGGCAGAGACGGTGTTTTCCAGAGAAAAATCTATAAAATTCCGTAACATCTGCACAAAATTCCCAATCTGTGCAGTCGCTGATTTACCCATTGTTTCAATGGATTCAACCTCTTGCATCGCCTCAAATAACGAGATATTGCGTTCCGAGGCATAAAGTTTTAGGCGGCTTATGCTTATATCGCCAATCTTACGGCGGGGTACATTAACTATGCGTTCGAGCGAAATGCCGTCCGCTGGGTTATCCAGAATCTTCAGATACGCCAAAATATCCTTTATCTCCATGCGTTCGTAAAAACGTGTCCCGCCGTACAATCGATAGGGAATCCCCGACATAACGAACGCATCTTCCACAGTGCGAGACTGTGCAGTCGTTCGATAAAGAATGGCAAAATCACTGTGTTTTGCACCCTTTGTTATCTTGGATTTTATGGTTTTGATGATAAAATTTGCCTCGTCCCGATCGTCGTCTGCCATATAAACGGTTATTTTATCGCCCTTCCCCTTGTCAGACCACAGAATCTTTTCGCTGCGGTTGATATTGTTCCCCACCACATTATTGGCAGCATCCAGTATGGTTTGTGTAGAGCGGTAGTTCTGCTCTAGCTTGATTATTCTGGCGTTTGGAAAATCTTTTTGGAAATTTAGTATGTTTTTGATGTTCGCCCCGCGCCAACCGTAAATGCTCTGATCGTCGTCGCCTACAGCACAGATATTTTGCCGTTTACCCGCTAACATAGAAACAAATCGATATTGGGCTGTGTTTGTGTCCTGATATTCGTCCACCATTATGTACTGAAAACGATTTTGGTAAAATTCTAGCACCTCAGGAATTTCTAAAACTTCTACGGTGCGAGAAATAATATCGTCAAAATCGAGGGCGTGCATGGTCTTCAATCGCTGTTGATAGAGTTCGTAGGCATCGGCAATATGAGTCATCCGAAAATCGCCCGCACTAATTTGATAAAATTCATCGACAGAGATAAGTTCATTTTTTTGTGTACTGATAACGCTTGCCACAAGTTTTGGCGGGTAGAATTTTTCGTCCAGATTAAGTTCATTTACCACATCCTTAATGAGGCGTTCGCTATCCGTTGCATCAAAGATAGAGAACCGTGTGCTGTAGCCCAGTCGCTCTATTTCACGCCGCAAAATACGCACACAAGCCGAATGAAAGGTCGCCACGAGGCATCTATCGCCCTCTTGCGAAAGAATAGACACACGCTCTTTCATCTCACGTGCCGCCTTATTTGTAAATGTTATCGCCAAAATATTATACGGGTTTACCCCCGATTCTAGCAGATGAGCCATACGATGAGTAAGCACCCTAGTCTTGCCCGATCCAGCCCCCGCAAAGACGAGGAGCGGCCCCTCTTTATGCAACACTGCCTCATATTGGTTTGGATTTAGATTATAGTCCATTTCATTTTCCTATCTTTCTGTAATATTTCTACAAACTATTATTACACAAATTTAATCAATTATCAAGATTTAAAACTGCAGAGCCCCCGCACCCCCTAGCAACGCCCAAAATTAAAACATAGAGGCAGATAGTCCATTTCTAGCACACGGGCGGATAATATCCGCCCCTACGCAAAATAATTCCAACCCTTGAATAGCGGTTAATATAAAAAAGTAAAAACGTGCGGGTCTGGGGGCGCGCCCAGCGGGGTCAAGGGGCAGAGCCCCTTGCGGGTCTGGGCAGAGCCCAGCGGGGTGTGGGGCAGAGCCCCACGGTTTTAAAGGTTGTCGGGGAATCTTATGAAAATGCTGGTGCCTATGCCGTAAACGCTTTCGATGTCTACGTTGCCGCCGTGGTGGTGTACTATGGTCTTTACTATTGAAAGACCTAAAGTTGCCCTGTCGTCCTCTTTTTTGTAAAATCTGTCGAATACTTTTGGCATCTCCTTTTTGTTTATGCCGATGCCGTTGTCTGTTACGCTTATGTAAGCCATGCCGTTTTTGCTCGATACCGATACCTTTGTTTGCCCGCCAATGTTGCCGTATTCAATGGAATTTAATATCACATTTTTGAACATTACTCCAATAAGCTGCCAGTTTCCGTAAACTTGGCATGGATAGTCCGTTAGGCTTATCTCTATCTGCTTTTCCTCCGCCAAACTCCGCAAGTTTTCTACCACATTGGCAACTATCTGCGATACATCAAAAACTGTCCATTTTTCCTTGGTCGCCGCCTCGTCAATTTGAGAAAGCAGCAAAATATTTTCCACCACCCCCACCATACGCAATGATTCGCTCTTTATTTGATTCGCAAAATGCTGTGTGTCCTCTTTCGTAACGGGTTTTTTCGTCAAAATTTCGGCGATTCCAGCTACGTATCTGATGGGGGAAAGAATCTCATGGGCAGCATTTGCTGAAAATTCACGCTGCATCTTGTCCTCCAGTTGCTTTTTTGTTATGCTAGAAATTGTTATTATAGCCCCGCAATCGCTAGAGGGCATAAAATTATAAACCATGTTTGTGGTAATCTGGTCGCCTTTTCCCAATAAAGTAGCCCGTACATTGTTCAAAAAACTCACATCGTCTGTTAAGGCGGCGATATTATTGCCCACTTGTTCGCCGTGTAAGCCAAGGAATTGTATCGCTGGCTGGTTTATTAATATTACCACACCTGTTCTATCTAGCATAATAAAGCCTTCCTGTATATGATCGAATATGATGTTGATAGTGTCAATATAATTGGAAAGCTCAACCGCCTGTGCTTCGGTCTGTTTTTGTCTCTGCACCATGCGGCGTACAAATTGGATAGCCTCGGGATGTACATTTTCTAGCCTATCAATGTCTATTCTGTTCATATGTTTGGCAAAATTTTTGCTAAATTCTAGCGAAAGAAATAGGTTAATCGCAATGGAACTCGACAAAATTATCGCAATCAAAACTATAAAATCCGTATCCAAATCAACAACATCAAAAAAAACCGCAAACGCCACCGCAAAGCTGAATGAAGTAGACAAAATTAGTCTAATAAAGATTTTATTACGCATCCTCCAATTTAACCTCCACCCCTGTATTTCAGCTAATCTTACCTCCATCCGCCCAATCCATCCACCAATCCGCAACCGTCTGCAAATTTAAAACGCCAAACGGCCAAACGAACCCTTTCTAAAATTATATCATCAATCAACTGTATAAGCAATTTTATTTTGTGATATAATATAGATAGGTCTAAAACCGTGGGGCTTCTGCCCCTTGAACCGCTAAAAGGCACGCCCCTGCACCCCCATTTTATAACATTTTTAGGGCATAAGGGGTTTTGGTATTTGGATAGTAGATTGGAGAAGGCTATGTCGAAAACATTAAAAATACGCCACATATTGCCGCGCAACGTCAAAATAAAGATTGTGCTATTATTTTTTGGGGTTTTGCTGGGGGCTCAAGTAGAGATGCTGACTATTGCCACTATACAGCCATTTATAATGCTGCTTACAGATCCGTCGGCGATTTATACCAATAATCTGCTAAATTTTGCCTACACAACCTTTGGTTTTACTGGGATTACACCGTTTTTTGCATTTCTAGCATTTATGATAGCTGCGGTATATGCCGTTAGGGGCTTATATGTCTACTTTTTTACCCGCATACAGAATCGCATAACCGCACAAAATTCCGCACAGCTTGCCAATCGTCTATTGGTGGAAACCATAAAACAGCCCTATCTTTATCACGCAAACATCAATATAACGCAGCTACAGCGTATCGTTGTTAGAAATTCGGAGCGGTTTTTTGGCTTTATCACGGATTTGCTTGCTTTGTTGATGGATGTCTTTATGACAATATCTATTTTGGGGTTTTTGGTGCTTACCTCGCCTATTATGACTGGCATGGTGCTGTTTTTGGCATCTATCTGCCTGGCAATATATTTTGGAGTTCTCAAAAGCAGAATACAGGAGAGCGATGAAGAGGAAGAAAAAGGGCAAGTGGCTATTACAAAATCCATTTTCCAGACTTTCGGCGGTGTTAAAGAGATAAAAATTATGCAGAAAGACCGATATTTTGCAGAAAAGCATATGCGAATAGTAAACGAAACGATAAAAATGAAGGAACAACGGCAATCCATCCGAATGTTGCCCAAATTGCTTATAGAATCTCTATGCTTTAGCGGGGCTTTTGTTATTATATCCGTGGTAATTTTGTTGGGTGTAAATATGGAGATGCTACTGCCGCAGCTAGGCATATTCTTGATGGCGGCGTTTAAGCTACTGCCCGCTATTTCGAGATTTACAACGCAGATTACAATGGTTATTAAACGCCGAAAATCGGTGGATCAGGTGTTTGAGACACTTTTTGAAAAAGATAAACAGTATGATACCGAGCTGCCCGAGCCAGAGATTACGGAAGTTTCCAATGACATCGTACTTTCCAACATATTTTTCAAGTATCCAAAGGCTCGAGGGCTTGTGCTAAAAAATCTATCTCTAACCATACCGCACAACAAATCGGTGGCGTTTATAGGGCCATCGGGTGCGGGTAAGTCGACTCTTTTGGATATTGTGCTGGGGATATTGCCTCCAGCGGCGGGGAGCGTGGTGTATGATGGGAAATCCATTCATCATAATTTTGATTTTTGGGCAAAAAATGTCGGCTATGTGCCGCAAACCATCTATCTATTGGACGAGTCTATATTGGAAAATGTGGCTTTCGGCATAAGAAAGGATAAGATTGACGAAAACAAGGTTTGGGATGCATTAGAAAAGGCACAATTAAAGGATTTTGTGGAGGAATTGCCCGAGGGTTTGCTCACACAGGTGGGCGAAAGGGGAGTGCGATTGTCGGGAGGGCAGCGGCAGCGTATTGGCATCGCACGGGCTTTATACAACAATCCTTCCATTTTCGTACTGGACGAAGCCACCTCTTCGCTAGATGTGGATACAGAGAATGCCGTTATGGAATCTATTCGAGCCATGCAAAACACAAAAACAATAATTATAGTGGCACATCGATTGACGACAATCGAACATTGTGATATTGTTTATAAAATAGCTAAGAGGCGGGCGGTACTAGTACGGTCTGACACAATGGTACAGCCCGATGCTGCCGCCGTCGCCGCTGCCGCTGCCAAAAAAGCCAGAAAATTAGCTAAAAGAGCCAAAAAATTGGCTGAACAACAGGCAGCAGAGCAAGCTGCAGAGCAAGCACAGTCAGCATAAAGCTAAAGAGGAGGTAACTATGGAATTATTATGGTTTTTGGAGGGGCTTAGAACACCGTTTTGGGATGCGGTATTTAGCCAAATCACGACCCTTGGCGAGGAGACAATTTTAATCGTTGTGTTCTGCTTGGTTTTTTGGTGTGTGAACAAGAAGGCGGGTTATGTCTTAGGAACATCGTTTTTCCTATCGGCGTTGGCTGTGCAAGGATTAAAAACGGTCTTTAGAGTGCCTCGTCCGTGGGTATCCTATCCAGATTTTTTGCCTGTGGGTTATGCAATAGATGCGGCGACAGGTTATTCATTCCCCAGCGGGCACACGCAAAACGCTGCTGTTTTATGGGGGCTTTAGGGGTTCAAATTCGGCGGAGGTGGATACAAATTATATTTTTCTCCTTGATTCTTTTGGTCGGCTTTTCTAGGCTGTATCTGGGGGTGCATTATATATCTGATGTAGTTGTTTCGCTGGCAATTTCGGCAGTCATCATCTTATTTGCGGTAAAGGTTATATCAGACGAGCCTACCCAAGCGGAGCAGTTAAAATTAAGCGGATTTATCCTTGTTTGTGCTTTGATTGTTGCAGGGTACATAGCATTTTTATATCACAATTCGGTTACAGAGGCACATCAGCTAAGAGATGCCACGAGATCGGTTGGTGCGGCAATAGCTTTTGCGATCGGAATGTACATTGAACGCATCCACATAAAATTTTCCACAAGGGCAAAGAGCATACTGATAAACGCTATTAAACTCTTACTAGGTCTAGCCATCACGATAGGAATCCAAGAGGGCAGCAGAATTTTAGGAACTGGCTTAGTCATCGAATCATTTCGCTACTTTCTAATAACTTTCTGGATAATAGTACTCTACCCCCTCCTATTCAACACTGCAACCACAAAAATCAAAAAACTAAACCTTTAAAACCGTGGGGCTCTGCCCCACACCCCGCAAGGGGGCTAGCCCCCTTGACCCCCTTCGTTCGTTAGGATTCTTTGATGGATTCCCGTACAACGCTACAAATTTGTAGTGGTTGGGGCAAAATCGAGAACCAATAAAAAACAAACGAGCAGTCCAGGGCGCGCCCTGGTGGGGGTGTGGGGGCAAAGCCCCCACGGTTTTAAAAAGACTTGAAGTTGTAGGTGGGTTTTATTTTGGCTATGATGTTGACTGTTTCGTTTATG
>WRKH01000180.1 GCA_009778175.1 Turicibacter sp. | reverse complement strand
GTAGGCGAAGACTTCGCCCTCGGCTACTGTTAGGTTGATTCCTTTTAGGGCTGTGAATTTGCCGAATTTTTTTGTTACGTTGTTGATTGTTATCATTTCTCTTCCTCCTTTTTTGACCTCCGACTATGTGTTGTGGCTGTTCAAGCGTACGTCCGCTGCCCAAATCAGCCAGTCGAATTCTCCTTATAAACTGCCATTTTAATAATATCCAAAACCTGGAAAAATTCGCCCAAATAATCGTCAAATTTCTCCAAATTCTGCTCTTCGAGTTCTTTTAACAGGCCGTTCGCCGTCCATTTGACGAAACGGCTAATCATTTCCATATCGACCTCGTCCTTAAATTTCGAGCCGTCCGCCCATTGCGTGAAAAATATATCCCACATACTAATGCCCTGTTTTATGTATTTCTGCACCTCGCTGAAAACGTCCTCGTCCCGCTCGTTGTACATGGACGTGAAAAATGTCAGCATTGCGGGGAAATCTTTCATCGCTTCCAGCTTGATCATCGAGGTCATTTTTATGTTGTCGAAGAAGTCGGTAATTTGTTCATTGAAGTGGGCATTGAGTTTTTCGCCAACAATTTTTATGCCTAGCTCAACGAGGTAGATGTACAGGTTCTTTTTCGAGCCGAAATAATAGGAAATCATGCCCTTAGCCACGCCCGCCCGCTCGGCGATGTCGGCGATACTGGCTTTTTTGTAGCCTTTCGCCCCGAACACGGAGAAGCCGGCGTTTATGATGTGTTCCTGTTTGTCCGCTCGGATTTTGAAGAATTGTTCGATAAAACCACCTCCTTATTTTGACCCAAACGGTTTGACCGTTTTGTTCTAAACATATTGTATAATATGGCTTTTGGTTTGTCAAGGGGTTTTTAAAATTTTTTTGTAAAATTATTAGATGATAGAAAAAACGGGCGGATAATATCCGCCCCTACGGCAATTCAAAAATGGCAGCTCTATAATCATGCAATATTTGCAACCTAGAGCAATATGTGCTATAATACCTCAAAAAGTATAAAAAAAGTGCGGGTCTGGGGGCGCGCCCCCAGCGGGGTTTGGGGCAGAGCCCCAAGGTCTTAGAAAGGGATGCAAAAATGGCTGACGGACGACCGAAGATGGCATTGCTTATCGTTTGTGATACAATATTTATAAATATGGCACTAATAATGTCCGTGGCTTTGTGGTACGGCGGAATAATCCCAGGCGAGGTGCGTACGGTCATTCCTGTGCCTGTGGAGGCTTGGCAATGGCTGTTGTGGATGGGCATTGCTGCGACAATTTTGAATGTGGCTACATTGGCTGCCTTTCGCCTCTATAGCCAATTGTGGCGATATGCAGGAGTGGACGAACTCCTGAAAATTTTTGCCGCCACCACCATCACAATGCTCGTCCTCTTCCTCGTTGATGTTGTTGCGATGGGCAATGTGTCGGATATACCTCGGCGAGTGTTTGTGGTTGCGTGGTTTATCCTATTTTTGTCATGTGCAATGTCTCGGCTGGGCGAACGGATTCTGCGGCGGCTATTCGTTACCTTGAGCTATTTACTAAGCAGCAAGGCGGGTTATAAACGGGTTATGATTGTCGGGGCGGGCTATAGCGGCTATAATCTAGTACATGGAATGATACACAGCCGCCGCCGCGAGCGTTTGCCCGTCATAATAGTCGATGATGACCCAAACAAGCATAATTCCCACATAATGGGGATTCGCATCGTGAACGGCGTTTCAAATATCCCGTATTTAGCGGAAGCACACGCAATAGACGAGATAACTCTCGCCATGCCCAGTGCCGATAACGCAACCTTACAACACGTATTGGAATATTGTACGCAAACAGATTGCCGATTGACGATACTTCCGCCGATTAGCGAGGTGGACGGCGTGGGGCAAACGCCTCGAGAGGTTAGTATAAGCGATTTGTTACACAGAGACGAGGTCAAACTTGACACGGATAATATAAGGGCGTACATAAAAGGGGCTTGCGTGTTGATAACGGGAGGCGGCGGCTCGATAGGCTCGGAAATCTGCCGACAACTTGTGAAATACAAGCCGCGGCAGATTGTCATTGTTGACATTTATGAAAATAACGCCTTTGACCTCGTGCAGGAATTAAACGAAAGGGAAGGGGTCGAACGCCTGATTTTCAGAGTGGCATCGATACGAGATGCCCCCCGAATGAGACAGATTTTCGAGGAATTTCGCCCCGATGTGGTCTTTCACGCCGCCGCCCACAAGCACGTATCAACGATGGAAGACAGCCCCGCAGAAGCGATAAAAAATAATGTTTTCGGCACATTAAATGTGATAAAGGCAGCCATTGCCTATGAAACGGGGCGTTTTGTGTTGATTTCCAGCGATAAAGCCGTAAATCCCACAAATATCTATGGTGCAACGAAACGTATCGCAGAGCTTGTCATGCAAAAAGAAGCCCAAAAGCCGAGTAAAACGCTACTTTGTGCTGTGCGGTTCGGGAATGTTTTGGGCAGCCAGGGGAGCATAATTCCAAAATTTAAGCGACAGATAGCGAACGGAGGCCCTGTAACCGTATACAGCAAGGAGGCGGAGCGATTTTTTATGACGATCTCCGAGGCTTGTCAGCTAGTTTTACAGGCGGGCGGGCAAGCCGAAAGTTCAAACACGGGATACATATTTATTCTAGACATGGGAAAGCCTGTAAACATTGATGATTTAGCCAAGAAACTGATACGTTTATCGGGTTATCGACCAAATGAGGACATCAAAATCTTATACACGACGTTACCGCCTGGAGAGAAGATAATAGAGGAACTAATTCTTTCCGAAGAAAACGCCAAGCCGACAAAGTACGGCAAAATCCTATCCGCACCCCCTCTACCTCACAGCAGCGAATTTGACAGGCAAATGAAAAAGCTTTGGGCATACTCTCAGAGTCACCCCAACAAAATACCAGAACTACTACAAAAAATGGACTTACACTACAAGGTTTAAGACCGTGGGGCTCTGCCCCACACCCCGCAAGGGGGCTAGCCCCCTTGACCCCCGTCGTTCGTTTTTCTTGGGTCATGGATTTCCATAAATTGCTACAAATTTGTAGCAATTTATGGAAATCCGTTCATTCCAACCACCGCAAATTTGTAGCAATTATCAAAAAATCACGAGCCACAAAAAAACAAACGAGCGGGTCTGGGGGCGCGCCCCCAGCGGGGTGTGGGGCAGAGCCCCACGGTTTTAATCTTTTAAATTATGCACTGGGGGAAGTTTGTGGTATAATGTAGTTATGTACAAGATACTTGGAATGGAAAATAGGGCGAAAAGAGCGGTTTTGGCTACTTTGCGCGGTGAAATACATACGCCCGTCTTTATGAATGTGGCAACAGCGGCAGCAATAAAGGGTGCACTGTCCGCCTTTGACTTGGAAAATGTTGGCTGCCAAATAGCCCTTGCGAATACCTATCATCTGCATTTGCGACCTGGAGATGAACTTGTCCGCAAATTAGGAGGATTAGGTCGGTTTATGGCGTGGAAAAAACCAACGATTACGGATTCTGGCGGATTTCAAGTGTTTTCGCTTGCGAAACTACGTAAAATCAAGGAAGAGGGCGTTTATTTTTCCTCCCACATAGATGGCAGAAAAATTTTCATGGGGTCTGAAGAAAGTATGCAAATACAATCAAATTTGGGCTCTACCATAGCGATGGCGTTCGATGAATGTGCCCCCTACCCTGCGACCCGAGAGTATATGTTGGACTCCGTGGCACGTACAACACGATGGCTGATACGTAGCAAGGCAAAAATGGACGAGTTAAACGCCGCACTTGCTGAAAAACAACTGCTTTTCGGTATAAATCAGGGCGGTACTTTTGCCGATATACGCATAGAACACGCTAAGGAAATTTCCAAACTCGAACTCGATGGCTATGCAATAGGCGGCCTGGCAGTCGGGGAGAGTCATTCTGAAATGTATCGTATTTTAGACGAAGTGGTGCCGCATTTACCCCAAAATAAACCGACTTATTTGATGGGTGTTGGCACTCCGCAAAACATTTTGGAAGCGGTGGAGCGGGGTGTTGATTTTTTTGATTGCGTTTTGCCAGCACGTAATGCTCGGCACGGTCATGTGTACACTAGCAAGGGTAAACTAAACCTACTAAACGCAACGTACACCGACGACGACACCCCCCTAGATGAAAATTGTACTTGCGACACCTGCACCCATTTTACAAGAGCGTACATACGACATCTATTCAAGGCAAAAGAACTGCTTGCAATGCGTTTATGCGTAATGCACAACCTATACTTTTACAATAATCTCATGGCAGAGATAAGGCTTGCAATAGAAAACGGCAATTTCGCCAGTTTTAAGCAGAATTGCCTAGCTGCATGGTCAAGAGACTAGAAATTTAGTAGTGTTTCAACTTGTTTGCGACACAATTAGAATCGCGGACGGATGCTTTAAATTTGATTAGATGTGTTCGCGACGTTAAAAGGAGGATTAGGAATGGTTTTGTTAAATGCAGATTTGAGTCCTGTGTTGGGGCAACCTGGGCAAACGGGGGAACAACAAGGGCAACAGCAAACGGGAACGATTGTCGCACAGAATGTGCCGCCAGCCGAACAACCAGCAGCTGGCGGAATGAACATACTGATGATGGTGGCAGTGTGGGGGCTTGTGCTTGGCGGATTTTATTTTCTAACAATACGCCCACAACGTAAACGGGATAAACAAATGCGTGAGATGCAAGCAGCCATAAAAGTGGGAGATAATGTAATAACTAGCGGTGGACTTTATGGCAAAGTAGCAGATTTGGGCGAAGATTGCTTTGTCGTGGAGTTCGGCACGAACAGAGGCACTCGCATACCCATTCGCAAAACCGATGTCTTGGGCATAAAAACACCACAGCTTACACCATTGCCAGCCGATAGAGCTGAAAAGCCCGAAGAATCGTGAAACTGACAGTAGAGGGCATCTGCAAAAATTTTGGCGAAAAAGAGGTCCTAAAGGATATATCGTTTAGCATCTCCTCGGGCGATGCATTGGGTTATTTAGGGCGGAACGGTGCGGGCAAAACCACCACAATCCGCATTTTAACCGATATTTTCCGAGCGGATAGCGGCTCGGTTATGCTGGACGGCAAACCTATCGATTTCAACAAGATAAAAATGGGATATTTGCCCGAAGAACGAGGGCTTTACCAAAAATCCAAAATAAAAGACCAGATGCAGTATATCGGCGAATTACGTGGAATGTCCGCTCGTGCAGCCAAAGACTCTGCCCTTGCCCTGCTCAAAGAGTTGGAGGCGGACGAACATTTTAACAAGAAGCTCGAAACCCTTTCAAAAGGTAATCAACAAAAAATTCAACTGGCGGTGGCTCTCCTGCACGATCCCGATATTATCATACTAGACGAGCCTTTTTCGGGACTCGATCCTGTGAATGCGGCTTTGCTCAAAAAGATGATAGTCAAAGAGGTCGAGCGAGGAAAACTTGTGCTGTTTTCTAGCCATCAAATGCCATATGTGGAGGAATTTTGCGAACATATCTGCATACTCAACCAAGGACACATTGTCGTAGACGGCAGAATAAAGGAGATAAAACGTGCATACCCTCGCAATCGCATATTAATCTCGCCAGAAATTCCTCCCACGGACTTTTTAGCCGAACTAACCGCTAAATATGGCGAAATTTGGGGGAAAATCACAAGCGATACGCAAATAATAGCCAGCGATATGATAGTTACATTGCGTAACACGCAGGACAAAAGCCGTATTTTCGCCCTAATGTCGGAATTTGACACGGTGGAGCAGGTGCGGGTGGTTGAGCCGACTTTAGAGGAGATTTTTGTAGAAAAGGCTGGAGATGTGCTAGATAATAGCGACCGTTGAGCCATTTGGAGGGATAAAAAATATGAGTAAAATTTGGACGATTATAAAATTTGAATTCCTGACATTCGCCAAGAGCGGGACGTTTATTGGCATGGCAATCATCATGGGACTCATTGCCATTGTAGGTCCCACCGTACCCACGCTCATTTTAATGCTCGGCGGACAGGAAACGGCGACTCGTATCGCCATTGTAGATAATACGAGTCGTTTCGATGCCGCTCTGTTTGCCCCATTAAATGCGGAACTCTCCTTTGATTGGAGCATAGGCACAGCCATCGAGGCACTTGGCAATGAGCTGGATTTTGTCATTGAGATTAATGAGGACGGCTACATTCTCCGCACAACAAGCACAGGAATGGCAGTTTTTACGATGCAAAACGTGCTAGACAGTATATTTCAAGCCGAGAATATGAGCAGACAATTCGACCAATTAGGCATAGATGCCCAAACCATAGCGGGGATTATGAACTTTACCGTTAATTCACAGATAATCTCGGTAAATGCGGACGATGATGCAGATGAAAGTAGTTTTTTCGTCAATATATTGCTTGCACAGGCAATGGGTTTTTTGCTCTATTTTGCATTTATTTTGGGTGGTCAGTATCTTGTAACCACGGTTGTTCGTGAAAAATCTACAAAAACCATGGAAATTCTGATAACTTCCGCCAAGACGGATTATCTGATTATAGGAAAGGTTTTGGGCGTTTTGTCGTTGTCGCTGCTCCAACTCCTGACAATAATCGGATTATTGCTGCTTTCCATGTCGGTTAATAGCTGGGTGCTTACAAATGCAATCGATTTAGGAACGGTTGCCGAAGGGGCGACAGAGGTTTTGATGTTTTTCAATTTTGGTTTGCAACCCGCAATGTTGACTTACTTTGTCCTCTTTTTCCTACTTGGGTTCTTAATCTATGCGTTCCTATATGCGGCTCTTGCTTCAACTGTGAGCCGTATGGAGGACGCTGGCAATATCTCTACAATCCCCGTGCTACTCATCTTGATTGCCTATTTAATCATGATTTTTGGTGTCGGCACACCAGATGCGGCTTGGATTACTGTTGCTTCGCACATACCGTTTTTCACGCCGCTCGTCATGCTTTTACGGATAATAAGCGGAACAGTTGCCACATGGGAGATATTCGTCTCAATAGCAGCACAAATCCTAGCTGTAGCTCTAATGGCATGGCTAGGCAGCCGCATTTACCGCATGGGAACTCTAATGTACGGCAACAAGCCCAAACTAAAAGACATTTTACTAGCTTTAACTAATTAAGACCGTGGGGCTCTGCCCCACACCCCGCTGGGGGCCAG
>WRKH01000179.1 GCA_009778175.1 Turicibacter sp. | reverse complement strand
GTCAATCTCCTCTTCTGTAATGAAACGTGTGCCATCATATCTGGTTATTTGCATTTTTATAAATCTCCTATTCTAATTCTTGAAACGACATTATTTGGCCTTTTGCGTTGAAAATGTGGCGGTAGGCTGATACGTCCTCGTTCGCCGAAAGTCTGTGTTTTTGGCGTGAAAGCGTTACTTCCCAGTTGTTGATTACGTTTGCGCCGAGCAGGATGTGGTCTTTTAACTCGCCCTTAAATGGGACTGCCAAAGCCGCTATTTTATGCAAAGTAAAGCCGTTTATGTTCATGCGTTGGATAATGCAGATGTTGGCGACTAGTTTGTAGCCGCCGATTGCGATTGGCATTGTGCCGTTTAGCATTGTGGCGTGGCGTGAAACAAGGGACTTCGAGATTACCGTATTAAACGCACCCGTATCAAGCATTATGGGGATAAAATCTCCAAAGTTTTTGAGCCGTTTATCCCATAGTTTCGCAAGAAAAACATATCGGCTAGGCCGAGTTTTGTCTAAATCAACCGAGAATTTCGACATGAAGACTCCCTCCTCGTTCTTTGCAACCATAAATAATCGTTGCGTTTGAATTAAGTTCGTCGATTGCAATATCGGAAAGATATTGGCGATATTCATCATCGCCCTCAACGCTGGCTATTAGCATGCCCTCTCTGCGGAGTGCTTGTGCGGCATCTTCGGTCGCAACTAGCACCCAGTAGTCCGTAAATTCCCTGTCTATCTCCTCTTCTGTGATGAAACGTGTGCCGTCATATCTGGTTATTTGCATTTTGTACCATCCTTTCGTATAAGTATACGTTTTATCCGCCGAAAATCTTATCTTACAATAATCGTCCTCGTTTGCTCGTCCCAATCCAAAATATACCCCAAGCTACTCAAAATGTTGCGTAACGGTATCATAAGCGTGTCATTCATAATTTGCGAAGATTGCTCCAATCGTTGCGGTATCCCGTTTAACATGAAAATATCAGAATTTATAGCAGTAGCAATCCGATTAACGCCGTTTGTCAAAATAATCGTTTCGCCGTGCAAAGCCACGTTGTAGCCCAAATGTTCAAATATGCTGCGCAATGGCACCATTGCAAAGCCGTTGCGGATAACGGGGCGTTGCCTGTTAAATTCGAGCATTTTACCGTTTATCTCAATATTTATCCTCGGCTCGGTCTCGCCAACGATAAGATTATTTTGTGCATCAAAATATAAAAATCCCGTATAAATACCAGCAAATCCCAGTCGGCGGAGTTCGTTCGCTCGTTCTATCGAGTCTATCGTATGCACAAATACGGGGGCGTTTATAGCCGCAAAACGAGGTAGATTGGGCATATCGTCAGGGATTGTTACAGCCCACAAATCCTCTTGGTTGGCGAGTTCGACAAATCTCGTGGGGTTCAGTTTCAAGGCAGTGGGCAGCATATACATGGTCAAAATAATGTCGTTGAAACCCAGGTTTCTCAATGTTTGAATATCCTCAAAGGCGTACGCTTGCGGAATAAATCGGTTTCTGTACGTTGGAAATGCCTCTGCTATCGAGTGCAACGCTAGATAATCGCTTTCCTTGGTGTCCGTGATAATCCTAATCTGTGGATTTTCACGCAAGAAATCGATTAACATGGGCAAATCCATGGGGGTAAATTGTCCAAATATCTGCCCCGACATAAATTCCGCATGGGTTTTTTGGATATTTTGCATATTTTCCATACGTAAAGCAAGGCTCTCCCAGCTGTGATTTAGCACGATATGCCCATCGCTTGTGGGAATCATATCCAGTTCGATGTAGCGGAAGCCTAGTTTTACGCTGTTGTGTAGTGCTTCTAGGGAGTTGGAGCCTGCAAAGCCCATTGTTCCGCCGCCTGCGTGGGCGACAAGTACAAGAGGGCGGTTAGCTTGTGCCGTTGTCGTGGTTGCGAAAATTGCCGAAATCACGAATAAAATGAGCAGCATATTTTTTTTCATTACTTTCACCTCTAAAAAATTTTTTGGAATCATCCGCAACGATGGGCAGACGAATAAACAAATGTCTGTTGCTAATAATCATTATAGCACCAAAATGAGCAGATGTAAATAGGATGAGGAAAAGTACCAGTCAAAATCGCAAACTGTAGATTTCGCTGTTGAATTGTGGGGTTGAAAAAATATGAGAGCATAATTATCAACAATACTTTGACAATCTCAAATTAGTCAGTTATAATTAGGGTATATTTGTGGCGGAAAGGAATAATGTTATGCAAATAAAGAAAAACAGCGATATTCAAATCGAATTCATCTTAACAGAGGTGGATTTGGAGGAGTATGATATAAAAATTAGCGAGCTTACGCATGGTTCGGAAAAGGCTCATATGTTGTTTCAAGAGATGATGTATAGGGCTTATACGGAACATGATTTCGATGCCGAAAACACCCGTTTGATGGTGGAGGTGCGTATAGAAATAAAGCGAGTAATCGTTGTAGTAACCAAGATTGCGGAGGCTTTTGAAAATCACAAAATGGGCGGCAACTGGCATCCCAACTGGGATATTCCCGATTTTATGCAGGCGATGCTAATGGGCAAGGACGATTTCGATCCGCCAGAACAAGAGGTTCGCAACAATGCCGTGTTCTCCTTTAACGATTTAGATGAGATTGCAAATGCGGCAAAACGCATTAGATTCGTAACGTGCGAAAGTCGGTTATACAGATACACCAGTCGATATTTTTTGATAATACAGGACGATGACCCTAGCTCTATAGCTACAACAGAGACTATTTTGGGCGAATACGGCGAACGATACGGCTCGAAGGAGCTAAGCGAAGCCTACCTAATTGAATACGGCGAGCTGATAATACCAAAACTCGCTATAGAAAAATTAGCGACCTACCTGTAGCCATGGGGATTTTCTCAATGAACGCAAAATCGGATGGGCGGCTGCCCAAAAAGAGTGGACGAATGTTAAAAAATGGCGGAAAAATCCTTTTGTTTTGCCTGTTTTTGACCTGGTTTGTGGGCTGTGATGAACCTATCGATGCTAATCTGTTTTTTGATGTGCCGTTGCCTACAGTAGTCTTTTCCGACCTGTATTCAGAGCCGCCAGAGGTGGCTGTGGATTATGCGGAACAGCTTACAACTCCTGAAATTTCGCCCCTCAATGAATATAACATTTCCATCGAATACGATGCGGAAAATCGCATTATTAGAGGGATACAAAGTGTTCTCTACACCAACCGAACGGATTTTTCGCATGACGAAATTGTTTTTAGATTGCCTTTTAATGCGTGGAATCCAGAAGAGAACATGGATATTCTGTATGTTTTGGTGGATAGCGAGGAAGTCGATTTCGAAGTAATCTATACGGAGCTGATAATACAGCACCGTATAGAAGCTGGTGCAACGATACATATGCACATACAATTCGAGGCACATATACCCATATCGGCAGCCCGCACAGGCAGCAACATGACTTCCATTTGGGCAGGTGCTTTTTTGCCCGTGGAGGCTGTCTTTGGCTCGCAGGGTTGGCATATAGAGCCTTTTTACACCGTGGGGCGGCCTTTTATACTCGACACAGCCAACTACACCGTGGAAATTACAACCCCTATAAATCACATAGTTGCAGGTACGGGGACTAAGGTCGAAAATATTTTGGGGGATCATATCGTAACAACTTTTTCCGCACAGAGTGTTAGAGACTTTGCGTTCGCTATTTCAGAAAACTATACCGTTTCTTCGATAAGCACTCCACTGGGTAGCGAAATAAACCTATATCATATATCAGCGTTGCCCGTGGAGGCGATATTGACCATAGCGGCGGAAACATTATCCGCCTTTGAAGAGGAAATAGGGGCTTACCCATATGCACAGCTGAGCATAGTCGAGACCGACATGATAAACTATAGCGAGGGATTTTCTAATGTGATATTCGTGGACAGTGAATATTTACGCAATTTTAGCGACCCCTCAATCTTATGTGCCGAAATCATCAATCAATGGTTTTCTATCATAATCGGCTCAAACCCCATAGAGGAGGCGTGGCTAAGTGCTGGATTTTCCCGATTTACCCATATGCTTTTACATGATATAGATACACATAATTCTATGGCGGCTGAACATATGGAGCTACAAAGTACGCTGGATTCCGTGGACATTGTGGAAAACAGACGTTTAGCAACACCGCTAACCAACTATGCCTCCGCTCGAGATTATTTTATAGTACAGCACCAAAAAGCAGCCCTAATGTTCTACAATCTATATGTAGAAATGGGCACGGAAAATTTCATGGATTTGTTGCGAGAATACTATAGATTATTCGCCTTTCAGCGGGTCTCTTCGGCGGATTTTATAGCGCTGGCAAACAGTTTTAGCGAGGTTGATTTAGCCAGTTTTTTTAGCTACTGGCTATCCACCACCGAATTACCAACACTACCTTAAGACCGTGGGGCTCTGCCCCACACCCCGCTGGGGCCAGCCCCAGACCCCGCTGGGGGCACGCCCCCAGACCCGCTCGTTTTTTTAATGACTATGGCGGAGTGTACAAGCCCCTCTGCTAGTTCAAAATAGTGTATATCGGCGACTACCGCTCCCAATCTTTCTATGGTATTTTGTGCTTCTTCCAGTTCGGCATGGACATTAGGGCCTTTCATAGCAATGAACCTGCCATCAGGTTTCAAAAAAGGGATACACCAAGCACATAGCTTGTCGAGTTTCGCAACGGCACGAGCTACACATATGTCATAGCTATTTTTATGCTCCGATTGCTTTTGCAAATCTTCTGCACGGGCGTGTATGCAAACAGTGTTTTCCAAGCCTAAAAGACTTACAGTATCGGTGAGGAAGTCGATTCTTTTGCGTAGGGAATCCAGCAAAGTTAGACGTATGTCAGGTCTCATTATTTTTAGTGGAATACTGGGAAAACCCGCACCCGCTCCCACATCTATCATTCTTATATTGCCAGCAGGCAGCAAAGAGACAAGCGTTAAGCTATCGTTAAAATGTTTGATTTGTATATCTGCATCATCAACAATAGCGGTCAAATTCATCCGCTTATTCCACAGCAGCAAATTATTCTTGAAACTTTCAAATTGCCTTTTTTCGTCCACCAAAACATTACCTCAAAAAAACCACAAAAATATACAAACGAGCGGGTCTGGGGGTGTCTGGTGTCCATTGGACACCGTTTAGGCGTTGCGAGTAGCACCAGAATTCCACGGTCTTATTCTGCCTTGCTGACGGAAAAGCCGACTAAAATGCCGTTTTCGTCAAATATTTCTGCCACGATTATTATGGCGTTTTCAAAAGCCTGTGGCGGGCTGGCAGTGAAATTCGTGGGTTCAAAGGGCGGTATGCTGACATCGCCCTCTAAATTATTGCTTCGTTCCGTATGCTGTTGGGTAATGCCGTTCAAATGCTCCAAAGTAAGGCGGTAAACCAAACCATAATAGTTGTCTGCCATTCTTACCAAAATGCCGTCAGCCCCCGTGGGGTTAGTGCGGGTTTCGACAGCTAAAGTTACCGCTTGCCCCTGTGCTATTCGCCTTGTGATTGCAGAATTATAATTTGTTCTCGCTTGCGACAATAGCGGCAAAACAGGGACGAGTATTATCACAAACAGAGCCATTGCAATTATCAACTCTATAAGTGTAAATCCGCTTTGTTGCCCGTCAAAATCCCCGTGGCAAAGAAATTCGTCCTTTTTCCCCATTTTGCCGCAAATACCCCCTCTGTCAGTTTGCATAATCAAATAATCAAAACCGACTCGCCCTGCACCACCTCTTTGCCGTCTTGATTGGTGGCTTTGCAATCCATTATAACACGCTTGCGTTCTGGCAAAAGCTCTCTTACAGTAACAGTTGCCGTTATCGTGTCGTTAAATTTTACAGGGGCTAGAAATTTCAAGTCCAATTTGGATAAAATAGCACCAGGTCCAGGTAATTGCATACCTAGTACAGCCGAAATCAAGCCAGACGACAGTACGCCGTGTGCAATCCGTTCGCCAAAAATGCTCTCCTTTGCCTGAATCGCATCCACGTGTACAGGGTTAAAGTCGCCCGTAACGCCCGCAAACATATATACGTCCGTTTCCGTTATCGTTTTTGTAAACGAGGCGGTTTGTCCTATTTTCATTATAGCCTCATACCTCCATTTACGCTAAGCACATGACCTGTAATATAGGATGCTTCATCGCCCGCAAGGAAGAGTGCGACTTTAGCAATTTCTTCGGGTTGCCCCAATCTACCAAGCATGGTTGATGCGGCAAATCTGTCGAGCAGATCTTGTGGCACAGTTTTCAAAATATCGGTCATTACATAGCCTGGATTAATGGCATTTACACGAACATTGCCGCCTTTCATGGCAAATTCCTTTGCCCAGGTTTTTGTAAGCCCAATGAGCGCCGCTTTTGTAGCGGAGTAATTGGCCTGTCCGATGTTGCCATATTCACCGACTACTGAGCCTATATTGATAATCGAGCCACTGCCAGCCGTTTGCATAAACGGCCCCACATGGCGTGTCAAGTAGAACACTCCATTCAGGTTCACGTCCAAGACTTTAGTCCAATTTTCGTCCGACATTTTGCGGGTAAGGGCATCTTTCGTGATACCAGCATTATTGACCAAAACATCGATTTTTCCATATTTTGCCACGATTTCGTTAAAAAAATCTTGACATTTTGCCGAATCGCTGACATCGAGCTCAAAAAACTCAACGCCAGAACGGCTATAGCTCAACGGTTCTAAATCACAGGCAACAACTTTAGCCCCTTCCATCGCAAAATGCTCGGCTATACTTTGCCCTATTCCTTTAGATCCACCTGTAACTACTGCAACTTTATCTTTCAAACGCATACTTTTTCCTCCTTTTTCAACTTAAGACCGTGGGGCTCTGCCCCACACCCCGCAAGGGGGCTAGCCCCCTTGACCCCCATCGTTCGTTATTTTTTGGCTCTCGGCGTTGCCCAATCGCTACAAATTTGTAGCAGTTTACGGAGATTCACAAACCACAAAAAACATCAAGAGACACGAACCATCCTTATTCCTACGGAAACCCCAACCGCCACAAATCTGCAGCAATTCACGGAAACCACGACCCACAAAAAACGAACAACGGGGTCAAGGGGCTTGCCCCTTGCGGGGGTGTGGGGGCAGAGCCCCCACGGTTTTAATTCTTTGGTATGTTGCCGACCATTGCTA
>WRKH01000178.1 GCA_009778175.1 Turicibacter sp. | reverse complement strand
AAGTGGACAAACTTTAAATTTATTTTTGGGGTTTTTTTGCGTAGGGGCGGGTTCGCCCGCCTGTTTTCGTCTACAAATCAGCTTTTTTAGCATAACGTAGGGGCGGATAGAATCCGCCCGTGTTGGTAGTGTCGCAAACAAGTTGAATTTTAAAAGATGCGGGTCTGGGGGCACGCCCCCAGCGGGGTGTGGGGCAGAGCCCCACGGTTTTTTAGAGATTAAATATTGGGGACGACATCGGGTTCATCAATCTCAGGGCGATACTTGCGAAAAATACGCATGAATAGGTATGAAGTGGCATAAGCATAGATGCCCATACCTATCAGAAACATAGGCGGAAAGAACAGATAGGCAAAAGCTAAAATAGCCAAAGTTATCAATACACAGGCGATGGTTGAGGGTATGTGCCTATTTGCCATAAAAAATGACGTTTTTATGGTCTGCAAAAAAGTCATATCAAAACGTGCGGTCAATGGGAATAGATAGAGCGACATGAAGTACAACTCGACAAATACACAGATTTGGAGAGGGAGCAGAAAGATGACCATTGTCGAGTCAAATTCATTGTACATTAGCATAAAAATGTTGACACCTATCACAATCAGCAAAACTAGCCAAAGTAGCCAAAGCAGGGTGGCTCTCTTGAAATTGGCTTTAAAGCTGCTGTAAAAATCCCTGAACAAATAGCCTTCTTTATCGGATATTCTACGGGTCGCAACATAAAAAAGTGCGGTGGTTGAGGCTCCGATTGTAAAAAAGGGCAGACTAAAAAGTAACCATATCACGCCAAGTATTATGACATCAGACACGGAACTCAAAAATTTGGTTAAAGGGCTGTCTAAGCTAAACAATCCATTCATTGCAAAAACCTCCTATTTGCTAATCTCTCTCCTCAGCTTCCATTTCGCCAGCATTTTCTGTATTGTTATCGAGTCCTTGGCTTAGGCTATGTGTACGAAATATAACGCCCGCCCCCAAAAGAAGCAAAGTGTAGACAAAATACCGAAAGCTATTGGTTATGTAAAGACTAGCTATTTCGTAAACATTTTCGCCAGCGACTATTTGACCGTAAAATATAGCGTCCGATATGGCGTTATTTACCCACAAAAACGTCCACACACCATAGATTGCAAAAAATATCGCAAACACATAGGAAATCACGCTTAAAATCGGGAAAAACTTCTGTGATTTCAAATTAACACCTCCTGAACCGACAGACTCAACAACCACATTCTAACACAGACCCAGAGATTTATCAAATTTTTTTGACTTCGATTTGAATAAAATTTCTCGATTTGGTATAATTAGGGGGACGATTTGAAAGATAGCATCCGCTGCAACGGACGTTGCTAACGAAGGGATTAACCATGGACAAATGCAACGAATATCGACAACGAAGGGATTAACCATGGACAAATGCAACGAATATCGACAACGAGGGGATTAACCATGAACAAATGCAACGGATATCGACAAAGAAAGGATTAACCATGAACAAAAAAGATTTTTATTACAATCTGCCAAAGCATCTAATAGCCCACAGCCCCCTATTAAAACGGACGGACTCTAGGCTTATGTTACTCGACCGCAAGAGCGGCACATACAAACACCAGAAATTTACAGATATTTTGGAACTTTTGAAATCGGGGGACTGTTTAGTAATAAACGACACGAAAGTCATACCAGCTCGCCTTTTTGGGCAAATTATGGATTCTGTACATACAAATATTGAGATGTTACTACACAGAGAGATAGGAGAAGACAGATGGGAGGTACTGTGCAAGCCTGGCCGCAAATGCAAGCCGAAAGCGAAGATTTTGCTTGCAAATGATAGCATTATAGCCACTGTTGAATCAGTACAAGCCGATGGAGTTGTAATCGTAACTTTTGAATATGACGGCGATTTTGACGATCTTTTGAATATATACGGGGCTGTGCCGTTGCCGCCGTACATAAAGGAAACTAGCAATTTGGAGCGGTATAACACAGTTTACGCTGAAAATAAAGGCTCTGTAGCAGCTCCAACGGCAGGCTTGCATTTTACGCATGAAATCCTGAAAAATTTACAGGAAAAAGGTGTGAACATCGTAAGACTTACCCTACACGTAGGTTTGGGTACGTTCCGTCCAGTGAATGAGGAAATTATAGAGAATCATCGTATGCACCGAGAATACTATGAAATACCTGAAAATACTGCCGATATAATAAACCGCACAAAATCAGAAGGCGGGCGAATTATCGCTGTGGGAACTACCTGCTGCCGCACCCTCGAAACCTGTGCGGACGATGATGGATTTGTTAGGGCAGATACAGGCAACACCGATATTTTCATCTACCCTGGACACAAATTCAAGGCGATAGATGGATTGCTGACCAATTTTCACATACCCGAGTCTACGCTTATAATGCTTGTATCCGCCTTTTGTGGGCGTGAAAATATTCTAAAAGCATATGAAGCCGCCGTTGCCGAAGAATATCGGTTCTACAGTTTCGGCGATGCTATGCTGATATTATAACAGGGCTATGTTGAATTTTTAAAAAATGCGGGGTTGGGGGTGCTCCCTGACGGGGTGTTGCTCCGCAAACGTCTAAACGGTGTCCGCTGGGCATCAGATGCGGGGCAGAGCCTCACGGTTTTAGAAAGGTGGTGTGGTATCGTGGCAAAATTTAGATACAGACCAAAACGTCAGAAAGGACAATCGAGACAATCGGGGCAATTTGGGCAGTCGAGAAAATCAAGAAATTCAAAAAATAAGCTGTTAATGGGGATAATAGCGGCTTGTGCTTTGGGGATAGTGGTAACAGTGTCGGTTTTCGCCGTTGTAATGTCGAGTATATCGCAATTCGAAGAGGTGCAGTATGTGGCAGCACCATCACCTACTCCACGCCCCACACCACGACCTACACCTTCACCAACTCCAACGCCCGAACCCACACCCGATCCTATGTTGGGTATGGTGCTTAGCCCGCTCACGGGTATGCCGATATTGGAAGAGCGTGAATTTGTGCGACCTGTGGCAGTTGTTATAAATAACCATTCTCGTGCATTGCCGCAAAGCGGAATTGCCGCCGCAAATATTATTTACGAAGTCTTGGCTGAGGGGAACATAACAAGGTTAGTGGCGATTTTTCACGAATATATGCCCGAACGAGTAGGGCCAGTGCGTTCGACACGAGATTATTTTGTGGATTTTGCGTTGAATAGCGATGCAATCTTTGTTCATCACGGCGGATCGCCCTCTGGATATGCAAGATTGCGAAATTTAGGCATTGATAATTTTGACGGAATGGCGTTAGAGGGAACGATGTTTTGGCGCGATCCTACACGGCGAGCCCAATCTGGTATGTTTGAACATAGCTCATATACAGGCGGAGCCGAGCTTATGGCAGCAATGGAGAGGCGTAATACAAGGGCGACTCGCCTTGAGGACGACAATATCGGCTTTAATTTTAACGAAATGGGGCTATCCTTCGAGGCTTTAGCAATGGCGACGGGCGGCGAATATCGGGTAGCAAATGAGTTTGTCGTGCCATTTTCAGTTGGTTATCCACGTACCTTTCGATACGATGAAACTACCGAAACCTTTTTTGTCTACAATGTACATGGACCGCACATAGATGAGGATGCGGATGTGCAGATTGAGGTCGCCAATGTGCTTGTACAGCTTGTAAATTTGCGAACCGTACCAGGGGATGGAGAAGGCCGCAGGGAAGTTACGACGACAGGATCGGGGAACGGCTATTTGGCTACATTGGGCGGCATTGTAAACGTGCGTTGGGAACGAGATTCCCTTTCAACACCCACTCGCTGGTACTTTATGAACGGAAGCCCTCTGCAACTCTCTCCTGGCAAAATTTGGATTTGTGTGTTACAGAATACGGCAGAAGTCTTGATAATCGAGGAAAATGTCGAGGAAGACGAAAATTAGGGGATTTAGCATTTTTATGTGAAGGGGTGGATTATCGAGAATGTCGAGATTATTTTGTGGTAAAGAGGTGGAATTACTAGCACCAGCTGGCAATTTCCAGATTTTAAAAGATTTACTAGGGGCAAATTGTGATGCGTTCTATTTTGGCGGCAAAAAATTGAATATGCGACTCCACAGGAAGGATTTTAATTTTGAGAATGATGAACTCATCGAAGCCGTCAAGATGGCACATGATGTTGGGAAAAAAGTCCATATAACTGTAAACAATCTGCATAGCGTAGAAGAACTCGACGAAATCGACAAATATTTGCTCTTTTTAGCCGAACAAGTACAGCCTGATGCTGTTATCATGCAGGATTTGGGCGTTGTGGAAAAAGCCGTCAAATTAGGGCTAAATGTACACGCATCCGTTATGATGAATGTCCATAACACCGAAACGATAAGGGAATTATCGAAGCTCGGCGTAACTAGAGTTATAATGTCTCGCGAATCCACGCTGGATTACGCAAGGCTTGCCTCAAAGACTACCGATATGGAACTTGAATATTTTGTGCATGGAGATATGTGTATAGCATCTAGTGGTCAATGCCAATATTCTGGTCTCTTGTTCGGAAAAAGCGGCAGCCGCGGCGAATGTCTAAAACCCTGCCGTTGGCGGCTTGACTTGGAGGCGAATGGCAAATTAACCGAACTCGAATTTCCGCTATCCGCTCGAGATATGTCCATGTACGAACATATCCCCGAACTTATAGACTGCGGAATTACCTCTTTCAAGATAGAGGGACGTATGCGGGATTCCGAATATTTGACAACGCTTATAAATTTGTACGGCGATGCGATAGATCGTTATATAGCCGACCCTCTCGCTTACGACAGGAAAATCGGCTCGGCAACTCTATTCGAAAACAGAAAAAGGGATTTGACGACGGCATACGCTTTTGGCACGTCTGGGCTGGATTATATCAATTCTCGATTTGAGGGTACGGGCAAATTTTATTCCTCTGGAAAACCTTTTAGCCTTGCAACGGAGGAACGTGGCATTACAGACGAGCGGCTAACAAAAATTAAAACCTACTTGGCGGATTTCAAAGCCGATTCCGCACCCGCCAAAATCGGCGTGAAAGTCAACGATTACAACAGTGCTTTAGCGGCTTTAAAAGCCGATGCGGACTACATATACCTATCTGGCCACACATTTTTGCCATCGAAACCCTTTAGCAAATCCGAAATTTTGGATTTGACCCAAAACAAGAAAAACGCCAAAATATACCTGGGTACGCCACATATGATGTTTGACAATGATTTTAGAGAATACGAACATCTGTTAAGCCAGCCATTGGGACTGGACGGTGTTTTGGCAACGAGTCTAGGTGCGGTCAGCTTTTTTGCCAAATTTGGAGTAATCGGCGACTATCAGCTAAACGTATACAACAGAAAAGCGGCTGATTTTTACACAAGGCAGGGGATTCGCCAATTTACAATACTACCCGAGGCGAAACTTAGCGATACCGCTGATATTTTAAGCAATTTTAGCGATACGGCGGCATTGGTGGTGCAGGGAACGCCCACGATAATGTATTTGGAGCATAATCTGCATGAAAATTTAGACGGCGGCTCGGCAGACCTCGTATTTTTAGTGGATGAAAAAGGATTCAAGCACCCGATAAGAAAAGACAGACGCAACAAAAATTATATGCTGCTATACAAAGAAATATCGCTTTTGCCCGTTTTGAAAGAATTGCGTAAAGCGGGGCTGGTCAATTTGACAATCGAGGCTGCACATATGTCCCCGCAGGAAGTAACCGATATTATAGGCGTTTACAAGCAAGCGTTAGCAAATTTAGACACTTGTGCCTCGCTTTACACCAAAATATCAGCGACAAAAGAATTTTCTTTTGGCGGGCTAGAATTTTAGCCACCCCTAACGGAAACCTCATCTAGCAGCATCCACAACAAAAAACCAATAAAAAATGAGCGGGTCAAGGGGCGTGCCTCTTGCGGGGGTGTGGGGGCAGAGCCCCCACGGTTTTCAAAAAAATTATTGACAATTTTTGGGAATAGAGTTAAGATTGTCTTATGAAAACTTACAGACGCAACAAAACCAACAAAAAGCTAAATAGTGCCCAAATAGCAGAAATGGCGGGCGTTTCACGCAGCACGGTTAGCCGAGTTATAAACGACTATGATAATGTGCCGAAAGCCACCCACGACAAAGTCATGGAAGTTATACGTGAAAACAACTACTATCCGCACCTATCGGGGCAGCTTTTGGTTGGGAAAAAATCAGGCACACTCGGATTCTTTTGGGTTAAGGAAAAAGGCTACAAAATAGCCAACGACGACCTAGCAAGCTCCTATTTCGTGAACATAATCGAGGCAGCTGCCCGTGAAAATTATCTCATGCTAACCTGCATTTTGGACAACCTGACCTCTGCCGAAAACAAGGACTGGGTTACGAAAATTTTCATGCAAGGCCGCATAGATGCGGGTATTTTCATCGGCACAAGCAACAACGAACCTTTAATCGAGCAACTAATCGCAAACGGGCAGATAGTCGGCATTTTCGACCATTATCATCCCAACAGGAACGAACCGAACCGTATTTCCGTTAATTACGAAACCGCTGTCGGCAGCAAAATGATTGAACATCTTCACGCTCTGGGGCATCGAAAAATCGCCCTAATCCACGGCGACGAGACTCGTTATTCTTCCATGGAACGTCGAGAAAATTTCATAGCCGCTATGAACGCTCTCAACTTACCGATAGAGCCCGCTTGGATTTGCAACGCTGGGATATACGAGGGAAAGGCATACAGCAAAATCAAAAAAATGCTAACCAAGGCACAAAAAACGATCGGACTTCCCACCGCAATTTGTGCCAACAACGATGCTACCGCTTTTGCCGTATACAAAGTTTTAAACGAGATGCAAATAAAAATCCCTTCTCAAATTTCCGTAACGGGCATTGACGGCAACACACGCAAGGTAGACCCACCTTTAACCACTTATTCATTCAACTATTACGAAATTTTCCGCTCTCTAGTAAGACGCACAATAGCAGCCATAGAACAACAACCCACCAACCCCACCACCGAATTTTTCAAGGGCACTCTAACAAAAGGAAAATCCGTCGCAAAGATTTAAGACCGTGGGGCTCTGCCCCACACCCCGCAAGGGGCTCTGCCCCTTGACCCCGCTGGGGGCCAGCCCCCAGACCCCCGCC
>WRKH01000177.1 GCA_009778175.1 Turicibacter sp. | reverse complement strand
CCTGTGGACACCGTTCAGCCGTTTGTGGAGCAACTGGGGGCTGGCCCCCAGCGGGGTGTGGGGCAGAGCCCCACGGTTCTAACTTGGTAATATTGAAGGGAGCAGTTTAGGATGCAGGATAGAGTGATGGCGGTAGTGCAGCCGATACGGGATAGATGGGAAGCCATGGAGCGGCGGCAGAAAATATTGATTTTTTCTGCAATTGGAGTCGTTCTGTTGGCACTTGCCTTGACCGTCTTTTTGGCTACTCGAACCACGTTTAATATACTTTCGAGAAATGTCAATAACTTTGATGCTAGCCAGATTGTGGAAGTCTTGAATGAAAATGGGATTACCAACAGGACGACACAGGATAGCCAGGATACGATGACAATCGAGGTCGATCAGGCTAGAATCAATGATGCTAGACTGCTAATCGAAACGATGGGCATCGCACCAGAACGTAATTTCACGTACGAAGATGCGTTGGAATTTAGCGGGATAAGTGCCACGGAAACGGTAACAAGAAACAACCTCGTGCGGGCAAGACAGACCGACCTCGAGAATGTTTTGATGCAAATGTCGGGCGTACACTGGGCTAGAGTGGAGTTGGCTCTGCCTGATGCAAATAGATTTTTTATACAGACCGCCGACCCAGCGAGTGCAGCCATTACTTTGGCGACAAGCCGCCGAATCAACAGTGTTGAGGCGGAAGGCATTGCACGGTTCATTAGTAGCAGCGTTTTGGGGCTTGAAATGGAAAACGTCGAGATTATCGACACGGATTTTAATGTCCTATTCTCAGGCAGGATGTTTGGGCTTGAGGACGAGGAAGATACATGGTTGAGCGATTTGCAAACCCTTATGGCACAGGAACGTATCGAGGTAACGGGCAGGGTGCGAGACCAGTTTAGAGCCTTATTCGATTCTATTGAAGTTGCACCGAATCTGTTCTATTTGCAAACCTTGTCCTCGGAGGAAAGCGTGAGATTTGGCATACCAGTCGGTATGGAAGACGGCGGTATTTTGCTGAATGAATTGGTAATGAATGCCACGGCACGCGGGAATGCTGTAGCTTTTGCCCCTGGACTTGATTCAAATGCTATGATGTTCCCAAGTTACCCAACGACACAGGGCGGGGATATGCAGGCGACCCAAAACGAGGCGGATCGTACTTTCGGAGTGGACGAATTTAGGAACATGACACAGGATCGCCCAAGCACATTTATACGAGACCAATCGTCCATTTCCGTAACGCTTGCACGATTTGTGCAACATAACGAGGAAAATTTACGTAACCAAGCGGAAAATGGCTTTACCGAAGCGGATTGGGCGGCACACCAAGTGAATACAAGACACACGCCGATACTCGACCCCGAGGAGTTGGCGATTTACGAGAACATGATAATGATGGCGACAGGTATTCAAAATGTTTCCGTATCAGTGTGGGACGTGCCGTATTTTATCAATTACGAGCCGACCCCAACGCCGATAAATCAGATAGTAATGTATGCGATACTGGCACTGATTTTGGGAGCATTGGCGTTTGCGTTGATACAGCGTACACGTATAGTTGAAGAAGAGGACGACCTAGAACCTGAACTTTCCGTTGAGGACTTGCTTGTGAGCACGCAGATGGAGGAAGAAATAGACGATGAAATTTTGGAGACTATCGGCTATGAAGAGAGCAACGAAGCGAAACGCAAACTAGATGAATTTATAGAAGACAAACCAGAGGCAGCGGCTTCGTTATTGCGTCATTGGCTAAATGAAGCGGAAATATAAAATTAACATAGAGGGGGAAATAGACGAATATGGCTTCCGCTTTACCAGAAAAAATGACAGCCGACTTAACAGGTCGTGAAAAGGCCGCGATACTTTTAATCGCAATGGGTCCCGAGAAGTCGGCGAAGATATTTAAGCATCTTAGGGAAGAAGAGATAGAGGCTATTACCCTAGAAATTGCCAACACAACGACCATACGTCCAGAATTAAAGGACGAGGTGCTCGAGGAATTTTACCAAATTTGTTTGGCACAGCAGTATATTACAGAGGGTGGCATAGCGTACGCACGGAGCGTTTTGGAGCAGGCTTTGGGAGAATCTAAGGCCTTTGAGGTTATCAGTAAACTTACCGTATCCTTGCAGGTGCGGCCGTTCGACTTCATACGCAAGACCGATGCGAGTCAGATAATCAACTTTATACAGAACGAGCATCCACAGACGATAGCACTCATTCTGTCTTATTTGAGACCACAGCAGGCGGGAGAAGTTCTCTCATCCCTAGCCGAGGACAAGCAGGCAGACGTGGCACGTCGTATTGCGATAATGGATCGTACTGCGCCCGATGTTATCAAGGAGGTTGAACGGGCTTTGGAGAAGAAACTATCGCTACTAATGATGGACGATTTCGCCACCGTTGGCGGCGTGGATTCCGTTGTCGATATATTAAACGCAGTAGATCGCACCACGGAACGCCACATCATGGAGACTCTCGATGCCGAAGACGTGGAGCTTTCCGAAGAAATTCGCAAAAAGATGTTCGTATTCGAGGACATTCTCTCCCTCAGCAACCGCGACGTACAAAAAATTCTCAAAGAGGTGGATGCAAAGGAACTCAGTATGGCACTCAAGGGTTCGACGGAGGATTTACAGGCTCACATTTTCGCCAATATGTCCAAGCGTCTAGCTCAAATGACAAAAGAGGATATGGACTACATGGGTCCTGTCCGCAAGACAGACGTAGAAGAGGCTCAACAAAAAGTAGTAAACATAGTACGCCGCCTCCAAGAAGCCGGCGAAATAATAGTAGCCCGCGGCGGCAGCGACGAAATAGTGAATTAAGACCGTGGGGCTCTGCCCCACCACCCCGCAAGGGGGCTAGCCCCCTTGACCCCCAACTTTCGTTATTTATTGGCTCATGGCTTTTTTTCCGACCACTACAAATTTGTAGCGGTTGTTGGAAGATTGCCAATTTGCTAAAAACCGCATAAAATTTGCGGTGCTTATCGGAAACCCACAAGCCAATAAATAACGAACGAGCGGGTCAAGGGGCGCGCCCCTTGCGGGGGTGTGGGGGCTGGCCCCCACGGTTTTTAGGTTTGGAGGTGGGTGTTTGCCTAGTGTTTTGAAGTTTTATGATATTTTGGTGGATGAGAATAATACGGTTCAGATAAAGACGGATATTCCAGCATTGGCGGTTTTGGAATCTGAGGTTGAGATTGTCGAAGAAGGGGGAGACGAAGAGGAAACAGCGGAGGAAATTGCTAGGCAGATTGTGGCAGCGGCAGAACAGCAAGCTAGAACTATGCATGGCGAGGCTACCTTGGCTTTGGCGGATGCTCGGCGTGAGGCAGAGCATATTAAAACGATTGCCGAACAGCAAGCGGCAACGCTTTTGGAAGAGATGCGAGTACAAGGGGAAAAAGATGCGGCGGCGGCTCTGGAAGTGGCTCGTGATGAGGGCTATCAGAAAGGGCTTGATGAGGCTCAAAAAGTCGGCGATAAAATTAAGGCGGATGCTGAGGCGGTGCTGGTCGCCGCTAAGAAAGAGCGGGACGAGATTCATTTGGCGATTGAACCCGATGCCGTGCAGCTGATAATCGACATTTTAGAGAAACTCATGGGTGATATTGTGAACGTACATCCGAATGTGATTATCTCACTGCTGAAACTCGGCTTTGCCGAGAGTACACAACTCTATCAGAGCGAAAAAATAACGATACGTGTATCGGAAGAGGATTTCCCGCAAGTGTCGCTAGAACAGGACGAATTAATTGCATTGGCGGGCGGCAAGGCGGAGCTTGAAATTATCAGCGACAAGGGGTTGAGCCGCTCGGATTGCATTATCGAAACGCCGTTCGGTGGGATTGACGTGAGTTTGACCCCGCAATTTGAAGCGATTAAGGAAAATTTGATTTATTTAGTCAAGCATCGATGAACAAGGCTAAGATAGGGGGCTTGATAACGGGATTTTTGCAACTGGCACATATTCCGTTATCCGCCCGTGCGACAAGGCAGATAGAACGGCGGTTTGACTACAATAGCGGATTTAGCGATTGGATAATGGGCGTGGGTTTTATCTACGGTCAGCGTGGCGAGCCGCAGAGCGGGCTAAAGATAGGAATAGGGAGCGGCGGTGCACGGGGTTGCGGGCCGTTTGCGATATACAACGCATTAAGGCTTTTGGGGTTTTCACCCGATCCAGCGGTTATCATACGAGAGTTGGACTACATGGGAGGCTTTAACTTAGGCGGACTCGGTGGCACAAACCCAGCGGTAATGGCGGATTTTTTGCGGAAGACTCTGCTTGTAAAAATCGATTATTTGCCCGAAAGTTTGGATGCATTGATAGCGGGGGCGAATGTTTCTATTTTGTTGTATCATGCGGGCGGGATGCGGCTGCATTATGTTACGGTTGTTCGAATGGCTGACGGTTTCCAAATTTATAATTTGGGAGGTAATGACGTTGCTCCCAGATTGGTGGAGTCGATTGACGAGTGGCAGATGGGTGTGCGGATTCTTGCGGCTATTGTGGTTTAAAACCGCAAAATTCTGCCCCGCACCATTTGCCTTTTTTGGGTTGTGATTTTCGCAAAAATAAACTTTTCAAAAAACTTGACAAACCGCAAGCCAACCGTTATAATGGAACAATCAAACAAAAATAATGTCCGCAAGGACATTGCAAAGGTGGTAAAAATATGATAAATCCAACCCAAACTGAGCGTTTCGGAATCCCATTTAGCACCCTGCACGGCAGACGTAACACCCAAGCCTCCGCCTTGACAATAGGCGGTCAACAGCTCTCCAACCGTCCCTCTTTCTCCAACGCCACGCAAATGCTACAAATGCGTTTCGCTCTGGATAACATGGAATCCTCGATAGAAACCATGCGGCGTAACCTGAGAAATCCCGAGGTTACTAGGACGGAACTCAACGACAGGCTGGACGAGTTTATGCAAAATAATCCTCTGCCTGACAGACCCATGTCAAGGCATATAATGCAGGAAAGCAATCCTAGCATCTATCAGAACGCCGAGGATTTGGCGACGAATGCTGGTTTTGATTTGGGCAAAAACACCCTTTCACTCCGCATTGGCGATTTGACATTCGATTTCAGCTTTACCGTTTCGGCAACCGACACAAGGCAGGACGTACAGCAAAGAGTTGCAAACGCTATCAATGAATGGGCTGCTGGGACGGCTATCAATGCCACCGTCGATGTTGATTCTAATGGCAACAGTACGCTTGCCGTGGAGTTTGACACGTTCATTTCGCAAGATTCCACGGGGCGGGTTAATGTTGATATTGTGCTAGAATCGGGCATGAATGTAATAGCCAGCGGCGTTGAAGACGAAAATCGCTGGTTGGAGAATGTACTGAGATTCGCACAGGATTTCCTAGAAATTTTTCAGGACACTTTTGCCATGGCGTTGAACCCGACCGCTTTTTCGGCAGACAACTCCGAGGCTGTGGAGGCTCATATACGAGGGTTGGCTCAAATACACACAACCATGAATAACTTTGTATCGGCTTTCAACTCGCTAATAGAACTCGGAAACGAGAACGAATTAAGCCAGCGTTTACACGATATGCTTGATGACTATCAAGACGATTTATCACAAATCGGCATTGCCGCAAACGACCGAGGATTCTTGCGAATCGATAATAGGATGCTAACCCAGTCATTCACAAACGGCACTTTGCACAATTCCTCATTTTCTAGTTTTTTAAGCCGCATTGGCGATATAGTCAGAAGTTTACACACGCCGCAGGGGGCGATTTTTGACAAAGCCGTGTAAATTAAATGGTTTTTATGATAGTGAAATTGAAAAATTAAAAGCCCTTTTTCGAGGGCTTTTTGTTTATTGTGTCGCAACATTTGTTTGTATGGGTACGTTACTCGGAGTTGTAAACAAACTCTGCCAGTTGCGTATCGCAAATGGTCCAGCTATCCCCACCAATCCTATCACGAGTGCTATTCCTAGCGGAATTAAAATAGTTCTTGTGAAAAACCGCCGCAAATCTTTTATATCGCCCCGTATGTCCGTCTTGAACGTCTCTATGTCTGTTTTTATGTCCGTCTTAAACGTCTCCATGTCCGCCTTGAATTTTGCATTGTCCTCTTGTCGCCGTTTTTCAGCCTGTTCCATATCGGCGATTCGGCGTTGTTCCATCTCCATTCGCCGTTGTTCTTCCGCTTGACGGTCTTCACGGTATCTACGTTCAGATTCCTGTCTATCTTCCCTATAACGCTGCTCGAGGTTTTCTATATATTTCCTAAAACTCACATTGTTGTCCTCTTCAACCCCATTTCTCCTATATGTCCGCATTTTCAATCCTCCCCTAAAAAACGCCGTAAATTCTGTATTTTTGCCATTTCCGCTCTCATTAGGCGTACAGGTACCTCGCTCAATTTGATTATAACTAAATTATAGCACACTTTTCAAAGTCTAGCAAGCCGTTTTTGCGAATATTTTTGTCAAAACGGCTTGCTTGTTTGTTTGTTTGGTTTTTCGGTGGGAGTAGTTGTGGATAATTCTAACAAAAAGGGTTAAGTAGCCCTTTTTGTTTTCCGAGAAAATCGGATAAAATCGTCCGCAATAGCCCAAATCGGAGCGACAAACAGCCCAACATTGTGCCACTCGCCGAATATAAATCCCAAAACTGCGTAAATCGAGACGAAAAGCGTGATAATCAAGCAGACGAAAACGGCGTAATATTCGTTGGTTTTGGGATTCGCTCGGATTTTGGCGATAGATTTTGGCAAACGCATCAACAAAAACCCTGTAAAAACGGCACTTGCCGACCATTGCAAGATGTCCAACCGCAATCCAACAACATGAAACGGTGCAAACATCATTACCACCGAGAACGCAATCCCTAAAATCCCAGTAATCATCAGTATGTTGGCGATCGCTCGCAACAATTTTGATTGCCTGGGAACGTAATCGGCTGTTTGAGCGAATTGCGGCGTTGTTGGGACGGCGGCGGTTGAGAAACTCTCGTGCGGCGGCGGATTTGCGTTGTTTCCGCCCTGTTCGCTAACGCCGCTTTTTTCGCCAAATTCGCCATTTTTGCCCAATTTCCGCTCGTCCCTTTCCGCCAAATCCGCCGCACGAGAAATCGGTGCGTCCTCTT
>WRKH01000176.1 GCA_009778175.1 Turicibacter sp. | reverse complement strand
CGGGTCTGGGCAGAGCCCAGCGGGGGTGTGGGGGCAGAGCCCCCACGGTCTTATGTGTTGTCGAAGATTTCGACGTTTATTAGGTCGGCGGCGGTGTTGTTTTCTATGTAGCGAATGATTTCGTTCAGAGAATTTTTGCTATGTGCCGCCTCGCCTGATACTGTGGCAATGCCGATTGTCAAGGTTTTGTGGTTGTCCTGCGTGGCGATTTCAGCGATGGATACGTTGAATTTGTGCCGTGTCTTCTCAATCACACTCCGCCGAACCTGCCGCTTGTCCTTTAACGAATACGACTGCTGTATGTAAAATGTCAATCTAGCCGATACCGTAAACATTTCCCCTCCATACAAATCCCAACCCCCAAACCCTTTCCAACCCACCCAACCACTAAAAATCAACCAAATAAAAATTTAAAGTTTGTCCACTTTTCAAAGTGGCGGGGTCAAGGGGCAGAGCCCCAGCAAAAAACCTTGGAGACGAAAATCCCCAAGGTTTAGAGTGGTTAGACTAGTTCGATTACTACCATTTCGGCAGCATCGCCCTTGCGAACGCCGATGCGAGTGATTCGGGTGTATCCGCCAGGGCGGTCGGTGTATTTGGGTGCGATTTCGTCAAACATCTTGGCAGCCATGTCGATTTTTTTTGATAAACTGCGTTTTTTGCGACCGTCGGCGGGTACGTTTGTTACGGGGTAAAGTGTGCTTAGAATCTTTCGCCGTGCGTTTAATCGAGATGGGCTGTCCTTTTTGATTGTCTTGTCGATGGTGTCGTACATGGTAACTTTTTTGCCATCGACAACGGTTTTTACACGCCTGCCCGTGTGGTCTTTTTGTGGTACTTTCGCCTTTACGGTCTCCTCTGTGAAATTTTCATGTTCCTTAACCGCCAAAGTAATGAGTTTTTCAGTCATGCGGCGAATTTCCTTGGCACGCGACACCGTTGTTGTAATCTTGCCGTGGTATAGTAAGTTGGTGGTCAAATTGCGTAACATCGCCTTACGCTGGCTCGATGTGCTGCGGCCTAGTTTCCTGTAACCTGGCATGAAATCAACTCCTTTCTAAAAACACTGCTCTATTTTCGCTATTCTTCCTTTTTCTTTGATGGACTGGGCTGTAGCGAAAGCCCTAGATTGGATACCTTGGTAAGAACCTCCTCAAGGGATTTTCGTCCCAAGTTGCGCACTTTCATCATTTCTTCCTCTGTTTTGCCGATTAAATCCCTGACTGTGTTGATATTTGCACGTTTCAAACAATTAAAAGAGCGTACCGAAAAATCCATCTCTTCTATCGTTGTCTCTAAAATGCGATTGTAATCTACCGCCGCTTCCTCTTCCGTTGGAGTTTCTACTTCCTCTTCAAGCAGGACCTCGCTAGGAAGATTGCTGAATATATCCAAATGCTCGGTAAGTATCTTAGCCCCCAAAGTAACAGCATCTGTAGGCGTTATCGTACCGTTCGTCCAAACATCCAGCACCAGTCTATCATAGTCCGTAACACTGCCCACGCGTGTATTATCAACTGTATAATTTACCTTGCGAATGGGCGTGTATATGGAATCCACGGGTATCAATCCTATAGGGTTCTCGGGATCTTTGTTGTTTTCCGCACCTACATAACCCCTGCCCTTTGTTATTGTCATCTCTATAGACAATCGGCTGTCATCACCGCCCGACAAGGTTGCTATCGGCAAATCTGGATTAGCAATCTCTATGTCTGCGTCAATCTTTATATCACTTGCATATATCGTACCCTCGCCTGATATATCTATAAATGCAGTTTTTGGTGTATGGCTTTCGCTGTGGTTCTTTATAGCTAGACTCTTTAGGTTTAAGATTATCTCTGTAACATCTTCCTTAACGCCAGGTATGGTGCTAAATTCATGTAAAACTCCATCTATCTTTATGTTGCTTACTGCGGCACCAGGCAGACTAGAGAGCAATATCCGCCTTAAGGAGTTTCCCAAGGTTGTACCATAGCCCCGCTCCAATGGTTCTACCATAAAGCGGCCATAAGTGCCATCTTGCGAAATTTCTAATATATCAACACGAGGCTTTTCTAATTCAAACAAACTAGCCCTCCTTTTTTCACACACAGCTGCTCGCCCGTCTATCAAGCGGTAGCTCTATGGTTTTACTTGCTATAAAACTCTACTATCAATGTTTCGTTTACGGGAACTGTTATTTGTTCCCGTGTGGGGGCTGAAACGACCGTGCCACGCAGATGCTCATGTTCTGATGAAAGCCATTCGGGCACAATCCTTGATGATGTAACCTCTATAACTTCCTTGAAACGCTGCAGGGTACGTGATTTTTCTCGCACCTCTATAGTGTCGCCCACTTTTAGTTGATATGAAGGAATATTCACTTTCTTGCCATTTACGGTAATGAGGTTGTGCCGCACAATCTGCCTTGCTTCCGTACGCGAACGCCCATAACCTAGCCTATACATAGCATTATCTAAACGCATTTCAAGCAATCTTAGCATATTTTCGCCCGTGATACCTTTCATATTGGTAGCCACGTCAAAATAGCCTAAGAATTGTTTTTCCATAAGCCCGTAAATACGCTTGGCTTTCTGCTTTTCTCTCAACTGCTGACCGTATTCCGACAATTTCCGACGGCTGTTTCCGTGCTGACCAGGTGCTACTGCCCTGTTATTCATCGGACACACATTTTTGCTGCATTTTTCGCCTTTCAAAAATAGCTTTTCGCCCTCTCTGCGACAACGTCTGCATACGGGACCTGTATATCTCGCCATATTATCCTCCTTTCCTATACAAATTAGACTCTTCTTCTTTTCGGCGGACGGCAACCATTATGTGGAATTGGTGTAACATCTTTAATCATGGTAACTTCTAGTCCAGCCGCTTGCAAAGCCCGTATAGCTGCCTCGCGTCCGCTACCTGGTCCTTTTACAAAGACTTCTACCATTTTCAGCCCATATTCCCGTGCTGCATTTGCCGCTGTATCCGCCGCCATTTGTGCTGCATACGGCGTGGATTTTCTTGAACCTCGAAAACCCATCTGTCCTGCCGATGCCCACGACAACGCATTACCTGCCGCATCCGTTATCGTTACTATCGTATTATTAAACGAAGATTGTATATGTGCCTGACCACGGTCTACAAACTTCCTATCGCGCCTTCTTCTAGTCGCTGTTTTTCTTGCCGCTCTTTTTGGCATCCTACTACTCCTTTACAAAGTCATTAAAACCGTGGGGCTCTGCCCCACACCCCGCTGGGGGCGCGCCCCCAGACCCGCACGTTTACGTTGCTTGTTAATTGTTAAAATTTACTTCTTCTTGTTTGCAACGGTTCTGGCCTTGCCTTTACGTGTGCGTGCGTTTGTTTTGGTACGCTGACCACGAACGGGCAAGCCTCTGCGATGCCGTATCCCTCTGTAGCAACCGATTTCTACAAGGCGTTTGATGTTTAACGCTACTTCGCGCCTCAAATCTCCCTCTACTAGTTGACTGTGGTCGATTATATCCCGAATACGTATGACTTCATCATCTGTCAAATCCCTTACTCGTGTCTCCGCTTTTACGTTCGCTTCGTTTACTATGCGGGTTGCACTCGATCGCCCTATGCCAAATATATACGTCAGTCCTATATCTACCCTTTTTTCTCTCGGTAGGTCTACCCCCGATATACGTGCCATCTATCGTGCTCCTCTCTTTTTAGTCATTCTTTAACCTGCCAAACCCTATTTTAACCCTGCCTTTGTCTGTGTTTTGGGTTCTCACAAATCTAACCCTGCCTTTGTTTGTGTTTTGGGTTTTCGCAAATTATCCTAATTATCCCTTTACGCTTGATTACTTTGCATTTTTCGCAAATCGGTTTTACCGATGGTCTTACCTTCACAGCAAAATCACTCCTTTTTAACATTCGTCTAAATGTATTGGCTACCAGATTCTCCGTTCATTCGTCCAGGTAGCTTGCAGTTAGCCGTTTTATTTGTCGCGCCAAATTATTCTGCCCTTGGTTAAATCGTAGGGGGACATTGCCACAAGCACCTTATCTCCTGGGATTATGCGAATAAAATTCATGCGTAATTTTCCCGATATATGTGCAAGTATCTGATGCCCATTTTCCAATTCCACCTGAAACATGGCATTCGGCAATTTTTCAAGCACTTTGCCCTCAACCTCGATTACATTGTCCTTAGACAACTGCATACCTCCTTTATTTTATATCTTACTACTAAACTATCCCTTTGGTATGAACGGGTCTAGCCATTTACGTATATCGGCATCTTTAAGCCCTTCCGCTTCAGGCTTTAACCCTATAATTGTATTTGTCGGCTGGACGTGTTTGAATTTTTTTTTCTTGGGTCTGTCCAGAGGTCGTATCCGTCCATCGGTCAAGAACACAAATTCATCTTCAACAGACAATACAACAAAGACTTTACCCTTATCTCTGCCAGATTTTGAAAACACAATTTGACCAATCTTCATCATTTAACCTCCGTTCATTCAACATGGGTTGATGCCTTGCATTTTTCCAAAAAGCCACACCAAAAAAATTTATGCTCACAGCTACAGTAACGTCAGCAAATCGGGTTCCCCGTCTGTGATAAGTACAGTATTTTCGTAATGGGCTGCACAGCTCCTGTCTTTTGTAACCACCGTCCAGTTATCGTCCAAAATCCTTATGTCAGGAGTACCCATAACAACCATAGGCTCAATAGCAAGCGTCATACCCCGTTGCAACCTCGGGCCTCGGCTCTGTTGTTTGTAATGCGGTATTTGCGGGTCTTCGTGCATTTTTCTGCCCACGCCATGCCCGCAAAATTCACGTATTATCGAAAATCCGTACCGTTCCACATAATCCTCAATCGCAAAGGATATTTCGTGCAAATGTTTGCCCGCTCGTGCATATTTTATAGCCTCGAAAAAACTCTGTTTGGTTACGTCTATTAATTGCTGACGTTCGGGCAAAACATTTCCAACGGCATGAGTGCGAGCCGCATCGCCGTGAAACCGCTCTATATATGCACCAATATCTATACTGACTATATCGCCCGATTTTAGTTGTCGTCGGCTTGGTATACCATGTATAATTTCTTCATTTACCGACACACATATAGCCGCAGGGAATCCTTCCCCAGTCATCTTATACCCCAAAAACGACGGTACTGCCCCGCAGCTTCTAATATAATCGTCTGCTAGAATGTTCAATTCGCGGGTTGTTATCCCTGGACGAATACTTCGCTCAAGCAGCTGATGCGTTTCCGCTACAATCCTGCTTGCAATCCGCATCTTGCCTATTTGAGTCTCGTTTTTGATGAATATGCCCATTAGCTTAAGAAGCCTTTGTAATGCCTCATCAATAGCTGGGATTCTAGTTGTTTTATAAATTCAAGTGCAACACCCGTTGCAATGAGTAGCGTTGTACCACCAAATCCAGCTGCTATACCTGTTATTTGTTCAAATATGACGGGTGTTATGGCTATAAGGCTATAACATACCGCACCAATCCAGGACATACGATCAACGACTGTTTGCACAAAATCGCCCGTGGGTTTGCCAGGTCGTATACCTGGAATAAATCCGCCGTTCGCTTTCATATTCTGCGACATCTCCACCGTATTTATCGAGAATGACGTATAGAAGAATGTGAACAGGAATATAAGCACTACGTACACCGAAACGCCCACCCAGTGATTCAAGCCTAGATAAAATGAAATCGTTTGCAAAGTCTCGTTGAATGGGAAAAACTGCGACAGCTGTGCTGGAAACTGCAACAGCGAAATCGAGAATATAATCGACATAACGCCCGCAATATTAACCTTTATTGGGATATACGAGTTGTTGAACATTCTGCCTGCCATTTTTTTAGAATATTGGACAGGGATTCGCCGTTCTCCTTCCGCCACCATTACAACAAATGCTATTACCAAGGCAAAAATCACGATTACTGCCACAAGTCTAATTATCCCCATCGTAAGTGCGTTCGGGTCTAGCAGATATATCAAGCCTTGTATTGCCATGGGCAAGCTAGACAAGATGTTGGCAAAAATTATAAATGATGCACCGTTTCCTATGCCACGCTCCGTCAAGAGTTCTGCCAGCCACATGATAAAAATCGTACCACTGACCATACCCACTACCGCCATAACATACGTAAGCATATTAGGTATGTTAAAGAGCTGTATGCCCCATGGATTATTTACATACGAAGAGACCATAGCCGAGCCTTGCAAAAATGCCAACACCACAGCGAATCTACGTGTATATTGATTTATCCGTTTACGACCTTCTTCGCCCTCTTTTTGTATTTGTTCCAATTTTGGAATAGCAACTGTCAAGAGTTGCATGATAATGGATGCTGTGATGTAGGGCATAATACCCATAGCCATGAGCGTACCATAGCCACCACCCATCATCATCATAAAAAATGTGGGGTCGCCGCCCATTCCCTGTAAATAATAGAGTGCGTCCAAATTTATCCCAGGCAACGGTATTGTCGTACCAATCCTATAAACAAGCAACACCAACAGCACATAGATGAGTTTATCACGTATGTCCTTAACCTTAAAAGCGTTAGCAAGTACCTTAAACAACTAAATCACCTCTGCTTCGCCACCAGCAGCTTTAATTTTATCCGCCGCGGTTTTGCTGTACTTATTGACACGTACGGTCAATTTTTTCGTCAAGTCGCCCTGACCCAAAATTTTCACGCCGTCTCTTGGATTAGAAATCAAGCCCTTACTTTGCAGAGCTTCCACAGTAACTTCCGTGCCGTTGTCAAAGACGTTTAACATAGACACATTTATAGCCACAATTTCCTTCGTATTTCTATTATGGAAACCTCTTTTTGGCAATCGTCTATAAAGTGGCATTTGTCCGCCTTCGAACCCTATTTTACCGCCCGATCCGCTCCTACTTTTCTGCCCTTTATGTCCTCGCCCACTAGTTTTCCCATTTCCTGAACCCGTTCCGCGCCCTTTACGAAACCCTTTCGTAACAGCACCCTTCGCAGGCTTCAACTCTCCTAACCGCATCTCCAACCTCCTTCACTACCCAAGACCGTGAGGCTCTGCCCCACACCCCGCTGGGGGCCAGCCCCCAGACCCCCG
>WRKH01000175.1 GCA_009778175.1 Turicibacter sp. | reverse complement strand
GTCTGGGGGCTGGCCCCCAGCGGAGTCAAGGGGCAGAGCCCCTTGCGGGGTTTGGGGCAGAGCCCCAAGGTCTTAGTCCTCCAAAGGCTCGTTTACTAGAATCATTGTGCTGAATTTTGGCATTGTTAGGTTGATTTTGCCGAAATTTATTGGTAGGGGCATTATGTGCTTGTTTACCTCGTCGTCGAAAGTGGCTAGAAGACAGGACATCTGGCCTGTTATTGCCCCCATTTTCCATACTGGTAGGGTTAGGTCTTTTGGGTGTGGGTTGTTGTTTAGAATTATGGCTAGGCGAGCGGTCTTGTCCCACCTGCCGAACGAGATTAGACCGAATTCGTTCCATAGAAACTCGGCAGATCCTGTTTTTAGAGTGGGGTAAAGTTTGCGGATTGCCGTCAGTTCCTTGTGGATTTCTAAGAGCGTCTCGTCCTCGTTGCCCCATGGATAGGGGCGGCGGTTGTCGGGATCCGTCCAGCCTGTTAATCCTGCCTCGTCCCCGTAATAGATTGTGGGTGCGCCAGGCCATGTCATTTGGAAAACTACCGCTTCTAACATTATGGACTTGTTTATTGCGATGTCGGCGGCGGCTGTGCCTTTTGTGTGCAAGCGGCCTGTTTGCGAACTGGTGCGAGTTAGGAATCGAGAATGATCGTGGTTGGATAGCTGATTCATGGCGGTTTGTAAGGCGTGGACGTTGAACGCCGCCATGTGATAACGCATGGCTTTCTCGAACGAAAGTGTGTCGCAAAGTAAGGCTGGCTTGTGGTCTTCGCTGTGCTTGCTTACGCCTGTTAAGAACCAGGTGAGCGGCTCCATGAACGCATCGTAATTCATTACCGTGTCCCATTCTCCGCCTGAAATCCACGGTGTTATGTCGCCGTAATGCTCGGCTAAAATGATTGCCTCTGGGTTGGCGGATTTTACGTTCTTGCGGAAATCCTGCCAGAATTTATGGTTAAATTCAGGGCTGCGGCCGAGGTCGGCGGCAACGTCCAAACGCCAGCCGTCCGCATTAAACGGCGGCGAAACCCATTTCCGCCCGACTTCCATTATATAATCGTAAAGTTCGGGGGAATCCTCAAAATTCAGCTTGGGGTGGTTGTCGTTCCCCCACCAGCTGTCGTAACTGTTGTTATTCGGCCATTTGCCCTCATGCCACAGGAAATAATTGTGATATTGGCTGTCTTTTAGGCGATATGCGCCGTCTGGGTAGCCCATTGTCTTGTAGAATCCAGGTTTGTCGAGCCATTTGTTGTAGCAGCCGCAATGGTTAAACACGCCGTCCAGGATGACTTTAATGCCATTTTCATGGGCTTTTTCGACCAGTTTGACAAAAAGAGCATCGCTGGCTTCGAGATTGGCGGCTTCGGCGGTGCGGCTCATGTATTTTGTGGCGTATCGGTTGCTGAAACGGTCGAAGCTAAGGGTTTCGCCCTCGTCTTTGACAATAACGCCGAAATGCGGGTCGATGTGGTCGTAGTCTTGGATGTCGTATTTATGGCTGGAAGGCGAGACGAAAATGGGATTGAGGTAGAGTGCCTCCACGCCGAGGTCGGCAAGATAGGGCATTTTGTCGATAATGCCCTGCAAGTCGCCGCCGTAGAAATTGCAGATGTCGTCTGATTCGACAGGCGCGTCCCAGGGCAGGGCTTTTGTGATGCGGCCGATGTAGAGATATTCACGATTCACAGGATCGTTTGAGGGGTCGCCGTTATAAAAGCGGTCTACAAAAATTTGGTACATGACCGCGCCCTTTGCCCAGTCAGGCGTGGAAAAACCTGGGATAATTCTAAAATCGTAGGTATGATCTACGCCCTCACGCAGTCCACGTTTGTTGTAAAAGTAGGTAATGTCGTTTGTGCTGATGGAGAAGTAGTAGCGAAGGGGTTTGTCGCCGACGGTGTGTTTTGCGGAGTAGTAATCGAAGATGGAGTCGGAGTTGACGCGAGTCATATCGTATGCTATACTATCAATGTAGAGAGTGGCGGATTCGACGTTATTTTTGGCGGTGCGGAGCGAGAAAGAGACGGTATCGCCGAAGTTTGGGTCGTAGGGGGTTACGTAGTCCTGGGTTTCGTCTGAGAAGATAGCGTCGGCGTTTAGGTAAGTGCGGGCTAGGCTTGCTTGGGTGTACAGTTGCAGGCTTGTTGATAACAAGTTAATCACCTCCATGGGATATTTTTTTATTATAGCAGGTTTGGGGTGGGGTGTAAAGGGGCAGAATCAAAACAGCTCAAAAATTTGCAAAAAAGCCAAAACCACCCCAACACATAAAAACGGTGCAAACGCAAAATAACCCCCCGTTCTAGCCTTTCCTGTATACAGCAAAAACCCGCCGTACAATCCGCCCGCGACAAAGGCTATAAAATAGGCACTCACAACCCCGCTAACCCCCAAAAACAAGCCGCAAACCGCCATTAACTTAACGTCTCCAAACCCAAATCCAGGTTTTTTCAAAAATATCCTAACCAGCACATCAATCACAAGTAACGGCAGCCCGCCCGCCAACATTCCCCCAAAAGCCCACCAAACATCAGTCCCCGTCAAAATTAGCCAGCCAACACCGCTAATCAACGCCACAATCAGCAAACTATCGGGAATAATCAGCGTATCATAATCTATCAACGCAAGACAAATAAGGGCAAAAACCCAAGCCCACAGCGGAATCGCAATCATTTCAAAAAGCACAAAATGCCCCATGACCACAAACAACACAGCACACAGAACCTCCACAGCAGGATACCTCCAAGCTATCCTAGCCTTACAATACCTGCATTTTCCCCGCAAAAGCAAGAAACTAACAACGGGCAATAAATCCCGCCATTTCAACGAAACTTTGCAGCTGGGGCAATAAGAAGAGGGCTTTGCCACGGACTCGCCACGTGGCAGCCGATAGACTACCACGTTGGCAAACGAGCCGAAACAAAGCCCTAGTATTGTTGAAAATACGACTTGTGTCATGTTATGGATTCACTGTTACGGACTGGGTTGCACCGTTCCATTGTATCTCGACTCCGAAAACTTCTTGGAATACGGCAACGGGGATAAGCATCCTGTCCGCTCTGACGATGACGGGTACAATACCAGCCGAAGCACGGACTTCCCGAGGTGCGCCGTTTACTCGCATGGTGGTGCTGTCGATTGTCATCTCTAACACAACGAAATTGTTCTGTGCATCAAAGCCGCTAAACGTCGCCGTTCTGGTGGCATCGTTAAAACTTATGTCTAGCCCCAAAATATCGCCGATAACCCTTGGCATTACGTACGATGTAGAGAAAGCAGGGTTTGGTGCGAACGGCTCTAGACGGAATATCGGCGGTTGTACAAATTGGCCATCCCGTGTAGTATGCGAAGCATTCGCATTCAACGTAGCATGAGTAAAAATAAGCGGATTCCGAACTTCCCCCACAGGCGGAGTTATCCCACCACCTTCAGGCAGCACCCCACCACCGCCGCCAGGCGCAGGCGGTATCTCATCAATCGGCGGTGTCGTCGGATCTACACCCGTATCCGCCCCATCATTAACCCGCGCCGGAAACCCCTGCCAAGTCGGCGTACTAAACCCTGTCGCCGTCGCTGGATACAATATCGTAAAATCACTCGCCACATTCGCAAAGGTTGTGTTCCTCAACGTCAATCCTGCCGTGCTGCTATGCAAAAACACCGCATATTGCAAATTACTTGCTCCCATAAACGCAGAATGTCCAATTTCCACTATCCCAGCTGGAATCGTTACCCTCCGCAAATTCTGATTCTGCATAAACGCAAAATCGCCAATCCCCACAACTGGGAAATTCCCCAATACATTGGGCAACTCCACTTCTGCTGTCGTGCCTAAATATCTCGTAATCACGACCACGTCTCGGCTCGGCTGATTGCCTGTCGCCGCATCTCGGCGGATTAAATATTCAAAATTATCCTGCACATTCGTCATGCCATCTATGGCTGTCTCGACGAAATATCCACGCCAAGTCGGTGTCGAAAAACCTGTCGCTCCCTGCTGTAACACAATTCTAAAATGCGGCGCAACGCCCACAAATGAATCCGTCGCAAGGTTCGGAATTTGGCTTGCCGCTGTGTGCAACAACTCGGCGGCGTATAAATTGCGGTTATTGTTGAACGCATTGGCTTGCACGGCGTTCACGTTCTGCGGAATTATCACTCGCTCGATTGTGTCGTTATTGCGAAATGCTCCTGTCGCAATGGTACGCACTGGATTGCCGTTAATCTGCTCAGGCACTTCGACAATCACTTCATCGCCGTTGTAAGCAGTTATCGTAACATTGCCGCCAGTGGTGGTAAATTCCCAATGGGCAGCAATCAAATCGGGTGCGGCGGCGAATCCAACCCAGGTCGGTGTCGTAAATCCTGTCGAATCCGCTGGGAATAAAATCGTAAAATCGGCGTGTACGTTCGCAAATGCCATGCCGCTTAAATCCAGCGTGTCGGCGTTTGTGTGCCGTACTCGCGCAATGCGGAGATTGGGCAGATTATTCACAGCCAACGCACCGATGCTCGTTACGGAAGAGGGGATTATTATCTCCGTTATCACATTGTTGTTCGCAAAAGTGCCGTTCAAAACCTGGCGAACAGGCATATTGTTGATAGTGGAGGGAATTTCCACGATTGCCGCCGAGCCTGTATATCCGTCAATCAAGACTTCGCCAGCAAAGGTCGAGAACGACCAAATGCTAGTCAAATCGCCGTCAGGTACAGCAGGATAACCTCGCCATGTGGGCGTTGTGAAACCCTCTGCCCCAAAGGGGAATTGTATGGTAAAAGTGTTGTGTGCGTTCGTGAAAGAGCCAGTTACGCCCTGTACGTTCGCGCCGTTCGTGTGTAGGAAAGTCGCCGAGCGTAAGGCTGTGTTGCCCCTAAATGCGTTGGGTGCAATGTTTGTTATACTGGCTGGAATGGTAACGTCAACGAGGGCGGTCAAATTGAGAAAAGCGTCCGTGTCGATAAGGCGAACAGGGAGTCCAGCGATTTCGTCAGGGATTTCAATGTCGGTGGCGGAGTTTAAGGCGCTGCTTGCGTGAATACCCCTGATGATAATGCCAGCGTTTGCACCTGTGCCAGTTTGGCTGATTAGCCAGTCGGGATCGACGGGGTCGCCTGCGGCGGCTGGGACGAGCCTTAAACCGCTAAATGCGGCGGTGTCGAAATTTGTAGCATTAGGAGGATGTGAAATTACCAAATCGGCAGACACGCCTGAAAATGCGTTCGCAAGCAGATTGATGTCATTGCCGTTCGTGTGATTCAAATGTATGCGTACTAAATCAGAATTGCCGCTAAATGCACCTGTGTAGATTTGTCGAACGCTGGCAGGTATAGTAATGGAGGTCAAATCATTGTTAGCAAAGGCATTTTGACCGATAGTGTAGGTAGCACCGCCAGTCAAAGTCGGCAGAGTGAGTGTGGAGATGTTGTTGTCGGCAAAGGCGTTATCTCCGATAGTCTGCAAATTGACCAAATTCGACAAATTGAGTGAGGTTATTCTTGGATTGTTCCGAAAGGCGGCATTGCCGATGTTTTGCAGGTTGTTGGGCAATGTGAGACTGGCAATATCATTGTTAGCAAAGGCCTCAGTTTCGATGTCGGTCAGCTGGTTGGCGTTTTGGATAGTAAGTGTGTTTATGTTGTTATTCAGGAAAGCATCTGTCCCAATAACACGTATGGCACTACCAGCGTTGAATATAACGGCAGTTACACCGATGTTGCCTCGAAAGGCGTTGTTATTTATGTGGGTGATACCGCTACCTGGTGGGAAAGTAACGCTACCTGTTAAGCCAGCACCGTCAAAGGCTCCTGAGTTTATATGAGTGAGCGTACTAGGAGTTATCTCGGTTGAGTTTGGCGGAATTACGATGTTATGGGTAGTTGGAGCTGGAGGTGTAGTTCTCAAACCCATAATAGTCGATACGCCGCCTACCACTTCGACAGAAAAGTTGCCGTCATCAACAGCAGCCACCACAGGCAGCGAAGTAGCCACCAACGCAAAGGCGAGCAAGGTCGCCGTCATCCTTTTTAACATTTTTTTGAACATAATCATGTCCTCCTTAATAATTTTTATAATCTCGATTTTTCCCTTGAAAAATCTACTATGTAGAACTATAACATATTGTGTCGGATTTTGTCAATATTTTTTGAAAAATTTTTTTGATTTTTTTGAAAAAAGTTTTTGGTGGGGTGGGGGAATGGGGAGTTTTGGGGGTTTTTGGGGTTTTTGTGAAAATTATTTTTTTCGTTGTTTGCGGATAATTATCTGCCTCTACGCTAATGTGGGTTTTATTTTTTTGTAGGGGCGGATAGAATCCGCCCGCAAGTCGCTAAATCTTGCGAAAACCCCTGCGTTTGTGATACGGGCGGATAATATCCGCCCCTACGTTAATGTGGGCGGCACTTGCGAAAATATTGACTAAACCGCCGCCAGTTCCAACTCACGAGTGGGAGCGGTTCGTGCTTTATCATATTCCCACGCCCAAGCAGTCGCACCCACTAAGCGGACACGGGCGATGTCGCCAAAAGGCAACGCCTGATACGATACACCCTCGACATCATCAAAATCCCACCCAAGGTCATCGTCAAAACTTTCGTTAATCCAGTCGGAAATCCCCGTAAAATTATCGCCATCCGTAGTTACTACCTCAACTCTTGCTCTGTCAAAAGCAGCATTTTCCAAAAATAAACTCAAATCTGAATACATTTTTTATACCCTTTCTATCTAGTGGACTGGTCTGCCTTTCCTAGGATTAAGCGGAACAACATGAACCCCTTTTTTTGAATATACAATTTTGAACACATCGGTATCAACATAACGCTGTTGCCCAATTATCCAAGCCTGTCCACCAATTCCTGTGCATCTACATCAGTTGCCAAAACAGAGGGTTCCCAAGTGGAATCTTTTTTTCGTTTATCACGTCTGTTTTGTATATAGTCGATAGTCCCCTCGATATGCTTATTTTGCTTGCCTTTTGAGATTTTTGATGGGTACGTGCCGTCTTTTATCCTAGCCCTGGCATTTTCCTGTTGCTTAAAA
>WRKH01000174.1 GCA_009778175.1 Turicibacter sp. | reverse complement strand
CCGCTGGGGGCGCGCCCCCAGACCCGCACTTTTTTTGATATTTTGTAGGGGCGACCGTCCTCGGTCGCCCGCTTGCCTGTTCCGATGTTTCTACAACAGAGGCTAAAATTACTTATGCCTGTGCGGCTCTTTTTACAACGCCAAAAGTGTACTCTCCAGCGACTCCTTGTCGAAAACATTAAAAATACGTGTGGTAACATCGATTTTTTTGATTAAACCTGTTAAGGTCTTGCCTGGCCCCGTTTCTATAAACGTATCAAAGCCATCCGTTATCATCTGCTGTATCATTGCTCGCCACAGCACGGGGCTGTTTATCTGTCTTGTCAATAGTTCCTTAGGATTCGTGTACAGCTTGGCAGTTACGTTTGAGTATATCGGTATTTTCGGCTCGTTAAAATGCAGCTTTCCTAGGTATTCGCTCACTTCTTCCGCCGCCGAATTCATTAAAGGACTATGAAAAGCCCCTTCTACTGCAAGGGGTATGACTTTCCCTTTGAGTGCTTTTACCTCCGCCTTTAATGCTTCGGCTATTTTTTCACTAAAAGATACCACAATCTGTCCTGGTGCGTTATAATTTGCGGGATATGCCCCGATTTTCGCACAAATATCTTCCACAGTTACACTATTCAAACCCAACACAGCCATCATAGCACCCTTATTTTGGAACGCCGCACGACTCATCGCTTCGCCACGGAAACACACGAATTTGAACGCTGTTGTGTGATCTAACAAACCTGAAAAAGCTGCGGCTGGAACTTCGCCTAAAGAAAAGCCCGCCACGCCATCTGCTGCTACTCCGCACTCCTGCAAAGAAACAGCCGCCGCCAAATCCGCTAAAAATATAGCTGGCTGTGCGTTTACTGTCAAATTCAACAACTCTTTTGGGCCTTCGCCAGATACCGACAGAATATTGTCGTCCTTGCACAATTTATAAACCTTTTTTGCCGATTGAAAATTATCGTAAAATGAGCGACCCATTCCCACATATTGTGCACCCTGTCCAGGAAAAACAAACGCTATTTTCGCCATTGACCATCTCTCCATTTAACAATTTTTTGCCAATAGCTCCTCTGCATTGACAAATAAATCCTGTATAATTTCATGTGCCGTCTGCTCTTTTTTCAGCATCCCTGCAATTTGCCCAGCCATAAAGCAGCCATTTGCAATATCGCCCTCCACGGCAGCACGGCGTAAAGAACCTGCACCAAAATCTTCCAAAGCCTCATTTGAGACATTGCTATCGTATTCCATTGCAAAAAATTCCCTTGCGAACGGATTTTTCAAGGCTCGCACGGGATGCCCCAAGCGTTTGCCCGTTGCGATAGTGTCAATATCTTTCGCCTTTATGACCAAATCTTTGTAGTTTTGATGTATTCCACATTCTTTGGCAAGCAAAAAACGAGTACCCACCTGCACGCCGTCTGCACCCAGCATAAAAGCTGCCGCCACGCCGCGTCCATCACCTATGCCGCCCGCCGCTATCACGGGAATATCCACAACATCGCAAATCTGCGGTGTCAGAACCATGGTGGAAAGTTCGCCAATATGCCCGCCCGCCTCGGAGCCTTCCGCAATTACAGCAGAAGCTCCGCATCTTGCCATTATCTTTGCGAGTGCCGTTGAGGCGACTACTGGGATTACTTTGCTATGCTGCCATCGTTTCATGTATTTCGCAGGATTCCCAGCCCCTGTTACAATAACAGAAATTTTTTCCGATTCCAAAATCGTTGCAATTTCCTCCGCATGGGGGTTCATAAGCATGATATTGACGGCAAAGGGCTTATCTGTCAAAGTTCTTGCCAAGTCAATTTGTTCTTTTATATAGCTGGCGGGGGCTTGACCAGCGGCTATTACGCCCATTCCGCCCGCCTCCGATACTGCTGCAGCAAGCCGAGCATCAGAAATCCACGCCATTGCCCCCTGAAGTATCGGATATTTAATCCCTAGCAATTTGCAAATTCTATTATCTTTGCTAAGCATTGGCCTTTTTTATTGTTTCCATGAGTTCCGCAACCGTGGTAATCGGCGTTTCCATTTCGATGGTAACGTCAAATGCCTCTTCCACGTCCATAACCAACTGAACCAAATCCAACGAATCTAGCTCCAGCTCCTCAAAAGTGGAGTTTTCCGTTACTTGCAGACTCTCATCACTCTTATACTCTCTAAGCACTTTGATAATTTTTTCTAACATTGTCAAATACCTGCCTTTCTAATTTTTAGTAATCTAATACGGCTGTGCCGCACGTCATGCCAGCCCCAAAACCTAGTAATATTAGGCGGTTGCCAGGTTGGATTGTTTTTGAAGTTATTAGTTCGTCAAGTAGGACGGGGATTGAGGCTGCGGACATATTGCCATGATTTTGAATATTGGTTGGGAATTTATGTTTTGGCAATTTTAAGCGAGTTTGCGCACCTTCTATAATACGTGTATTTGCCTGATGGAGCAGGAAAAAATCGATTTCGTCAGGCTGTAGATTTAGGGTGGTCAGGGCTAAGTTTATTTCACGCTCTATCGTCTTCACGGCAAATCTGTAAACATTCTGCCCCTGCATCTCCAAAAAAGCGGGTTCGCTTGCGGCAAAAGGTGTGTTGGTGTTGGCTTTTGTGAAAAGCGGCTTTATTTGAGCCTCCGCTGTGATGCGTATGTATTTAAGATTATCTCCAGCCGTTAAAATCGTTGCTGCCGCACCATCGCCAAACAGTATGCAGGTGGTGCGATCCTGCCAATTTAATGCACGAGACATCATTTCTGCCGATACTAGCAAAATATTTTTCGCCTTACCAGCCGCAATAACGGAATCCGCTAAATCCAATGCGTAGACAAAACCCGAACAAGCAGCGTTTATATCATATGCGGGGCAGTCTCTTTTGTTTTCGTAAAGGGTATTTAGCTGCTCTAGCACACAACAAGCCATGGAGGGCATAAGATAGTCCCCTGACATAGTGGCACATATTATCGTATCGATCTCCGACAATGACATATCGGCACGATCCAGAGCAATTTTGGCAGCCTCTGCAGCGAGTTGTGTAAGCTCATCGGGACTGCCGCATACGCCGCGTGCCTTTATTCCTGTCATAGACGTTATCCATTCATCGCTAGTATCCAAAAATTCCGTGAGTTCGCAATTTGTTACTGTGCGTGCTGGCATCTTACTAGCCGTGGCAATAATTTTTATTCCCAAACATTTACCTCCTTGACCCAAATTTTAAAACCTTGGGGCTCTGGTGCTACTCGCAACGCCTAAACGGTGTCCACTGGACACCAGGCACCCCCAAACCCCGCTGGGGGCGCGCCCCCAGACCCGCATCTTTATAAAAAACACCTTAACAAACAGTTTAATGGTATTTTGCAAGGCTGTCAAGTTTTTATTTTAAAACCGTGGCACACCCCGCAAGGGACAACCTCTTGACCCGCTCGTTTTTATTGGGTTTTGTTAGCTGTATCCGCCATCGATGTTTATAATTTGACCCGTTATGTAGGACGCACTATCGGAGGCGAGAAAATGGACTAGTTTAGCCACTTCCTGCACCGTGCCGAAACGGAGTAGCGGTATATTGTCGGCAAAGTCAGCTTTTTCTTCTTGGGTTAGGTGCGAGTTCATACGGGTATCGATAGCTCCGCACGAGACGGCACAAATACGCACGTTGGACAGCCCCAACTCCTTTGCCATGGATTTTGTAAAACTATTGACAGCCCCCTTGGAGGCAGCATATACAGCCTCGCATGATGCCCCCAAACTGCCCCAAACCGAAGTTATATTTATGATTACCCCCTTTTTTTGCCGCACCATGTGGGGGATTGCTAGATGGCTTGTTGTCAGCACGGTGTTAAGATTGTCATTTAGAACATTTTGCCAATCGGCGGGGGTTGTGTCGCTAAAGAGGGAGTAATGCGGCGAGCCAGCGTTATTTATTAGTACGTCCACATGACCAAATTCAGCGTTGATTCTGTCGAAAACTTTTTGGGCGGCGGCATAATCCGACATATCAGCCAGTAGGGGTAGTACATTTTTTCGATTTAGTGTAACGGCGGCTTGTTCTAGGGCGTGTTGGTCGGTTTTTCCGTTTAGAATTATGTTGTCCGCCAAAAATTCCTTTGCTATTGCAAAGCCGATACCACGGGACGAGCCCGTTATAAGCACCGTACGCATCTACGCTGGGAAATCCCGTTTTAACATATCGATAAAATCGGCGACCGCTCCCTGTTCATAGGGGCAGGTTACGTATTTTGCCACGGATTTTAGCTTATCGGGCGAAGATGCCACGCAAGCCCCCAAGCCAGCCGCCGCTATCATGGTATAATCATTGTAATAATCGCCTATTGCGGCAGTTTTTTCCCTTACGAGAATGTTCATGTTGTAAAGTTTTTCGATAGCCGAGCCTTTGGAAACGTCCTTTGGCAGTATTTCAAACAGATATTCATGCGTTTGCAGGAAATACGTACCCGATATATCCAAACTATAGACATAATCGGCAAATTCAGCGTGATGAGCTAATGGCACGGCAAAGATGACCTTGAAGCAGTTGTTTTTTAAGTGTACAAGATCGGTTCGGTGCATTGTTTCGCCTCTTATAAGTGCCTCGAACATGAGCTGTTCTTCGGAATTATCAGCATCTTGCGTATCGCCCTTAAAAACCATCCCAACCCACGGGAATTTTTCGATAATGGCTGTAATATGGGATTCCAAGCCAGACGGCAGATACTCCTTAGATACGTATTCCGCCGTATCGAAGTTGACAATCGCACAGCCATTATAGATTATACATGGGAAATTAACGCCTATTTTTTGTGCAAAAAGTTCGGTCATCATGGGTGCACGACCAGTAGCGATTGCAAAGCGACCGCCGTCCTCCACAAACGCTCTTATTGCGTTCAAATTCTTTGCACCAATCTCAAAACCATCTCGATAGTCTATCAACGTACCATCCAAATCTGTAAAAATTGTTAAATCTGTGTATTTCATCGTTTCGTCTACCTTTTCTCAAAAATTCCACTGCTAAAACCTTGGGGCTCTGGTGCTGCTCAAAAATTCCATTGTCATAATTGTAGCACAGGTTTGAGTATTTTGCAAAGAATTGGGGCAAAAATTTGCATTTTTGCAAAAAACATGGTACAATGGGTAAAATTACTAATTTGGAGACTTGGAGACTTTCTGTGATAACTCAACTGACAAGACGCATACGGGAGTATAAAAAATACGTATTCATTTCCATGATTACAATGGTTTTTGCCGTTGTTTTGGAGGTTATGATACCCTTTTTGATGTCCATAATAATCGATACGGGCATAGCTCCAGGCGATATGGATGCAGTGCTACGTATTGGCGGGCTACTGATTCTGACTTCGCTTGGTTCGCTTGGCTTCGGGCTAATATCTGCACGATTTTTAGCTGTTTCATCGGCTGGTTTTGCGAAAAATATCCGCAAAGACTTGTATTATCACATTTCGCATTTTTCTTTCCAGAATCTGGACAAATTCAATGCGGCGAGTCTCATAACCCGCCTGACAACCGATTCATCTAGTTTGCAAGGTGCATTCAGCCTTATGGTGCGTGTTTGCTCACGCAGTCCGCTTAGTATGCTATTCTCGCTCTTCATGGCGTTTACGATTAATGCGGAGCTTGCTGTTGTTTTCATTTTTGTGCTGCCTTTTTTGGGCATACTCATTTATGTCATAATCCATAAGGCGTTCCCCCTCTTCCGCATCGCTCTAAAGACCTATGATGACCTAAATTCTGCCGTTGGCGAAAACCTTAAGGGGATTCGTGTCGTCAAATCTTTCGTGCGAGAGGATTTTGAGTCCACCAAATTCAAGAAAGTTTCGACAAATATGTTCGACACATTCACAAGGGCTGAAAAAATCGTTGCTTTCTTTAATCCAGCCACTCAGCTGGCGATTTATGCCTGCACTGTGCTCATCGCATGGTTCGGTGCTCATCTAATCGTTGACGGCAGTATGACAATCGGGCAGCTCATGTCTTTCATCATATACATAAATCAGATACTTTTCGCTCTAATAATGCTGAGTATGCTCTTCATCAACCTAGCAATGAATCGTGCAGCAGCGGAGCGTATTTTGGAGGTCTTGGACGAGAAGATTACCTTAGAAAACCCTATTAACCCGCTGCCGATGCCTCAATCGGGCGATATTTCTTTTGAAAACGTAAATTTCGGGTATTCATCGGGGAAATTCGTTTTGGAAAACATCAATTTCTCGATAAAAAGCGGTGAAACCATCGGTATTTTGGGCGGAACGGGCAGTTCGAAAACGAGCTTAGTTCAGCTCATACCACGCCTTTACGATATTTCGGATGGCTCGGTCAAAGTTGGAGGCGTGGATGTTCGGCAGTTGAATCTTGGTTCTCTTCGGGATCATGTGGGCATGGTGTTGCAAAAAAACACCCTTTTCACGGGTACGGTAGAGGACAATCTCCGTTGGGGGAATTTATCTGCTACACAAGCCGATCTCGAGGAAGTTTGCAAAATAGCCTGTGCTCACGATTTCATAACCGATCTCCCCGAGGGCTACAAAAGCACAATCGAGCAAGGCGGTGCGAATCTTTCAGGCGGCCAGCGACAGCGGCTTTGCATAGCTCGAGCTTTATTAAAACGCCCAAAGATTATTGTTTTCGACGACTCCACCAGTGCTGTTGACACGACCACTGAGGCAGCCATTCTTTCTGGGATCACAAAATTCATGCCCGAAAGCACCAAGATAATAATATCTCAACGCATTTCCACTGTTGCGAAACTCGACACAATAATTCTAATGGACAACAAAAAAATCGTCGCCACAGGCACTCACGACCATTTACTATCCACCAACAAAATCTACCAAGAAATAAACGCTTCCCAATCAAAAGAAGACATTTAAAACCGTGGGGCTCTGCCCCACACCCCGCAAGGGGGCTAGCCCCCTTGACCCCCGACTTTCGTTTTACTTGGCTCATGGGTTTCCGTCAATCGTTACAAATTTGTAGCCATTGGAGCATAGCCACGAGCC
>WRKH01000173.1 GCA_009778175.1 Turicibacter sp. | reverse complement strand
AAAGTATTATATCATTGCCGCAAGGCGTATTTTTGCCGTATACAGGGGTTAAAACCAACATTATTTACGCCACAAAAATAAATCAAAATATTAAACCATCGCAAAAACGCAAGGATTTTTGGTATTTTGACGTTAAAAGCGATGGTTATTCACTTGACAATCACAGGCGAAAACTGGAAAGCGGCAACGATTTGGATAAATATCAAGAATATCGTCAGCTTGACGATAACCAGCGGCAGAAAATGCTTGATGCTGGTTTTGAGATTGTGCCGTTGGATAAGGTTAGGGAGAACTCCTTTGATTTGCTTGGAAGTAGGTACAGAGAGCAAAAATCCATATCCACGAAATGGGAAATGGTTTCTTTGGAAGATGTGTTTCTGTCAATGAGAAATGGTTTGAACGTGAACCAAACGGATACAGTTGGGAAATATCGTGTTTCGAGAATCCAAAGCATATCAGAAGGTGTTTTTGATATTAACAAGACAAAATGGACAAATGATGATGTTTCAGAGGAGCATCTCTTAAAAAAGGACGATATACTTTTAAGTCATATCAATAGTTATGAACACTTAGCAAAAACAGCAATATTTGATGATTCCTTTTCGAATAGAGTTGTACATGGTGTAAACCTAATCAGGCTAGTTCCGAATACTGAAAGAATTATTCCTGCTTTTGCGAAACATATGTTAAAGTCTGATAGTTTTATTGAATTTGCAAAATCATTTGCTCAGCGTGCGGTTAATCAAGCGAGCATTAGAGTATCAGATTTGAAAACTATAAAAATCCCACTACCTCCATTGGACATTCAACAACAAATTGCAGACGAATTGGATGAATATCAGCGTAGGTCATACGAAGCAAAGTTACTTGCAGATAGTTATGTGAAACAAATAAGAAATGAATTAAACGAGATATGGGGTGAATAGCTTGGCAATAACGATAAATTATTATGACTAATGACCTCTTTGAATTATTAACTGAGAGGGGATTTCGTAATTCCGCTTTATTTTAATCAAACGCTAAAAAATACTGTGAGGCAATGATATGAAATAATTTACCAATAGGTTAAAAAAGTTTGCAAACCTTTACATAACCATGATATAATTGTCGTATTAAACATATAGGACTGATTATAGTGCTTTTACATCGGCACTTGACAGTGGATTTTATTAGAAAAGAGGTCGAAATGATGAGAAATAAAGGGATTGTTGGCAAGGGAGTGTGCATGGTAGCCGTTTTGGTATTGGCGTTGTTGGTGATTACGCCGACGGTTGCTGTTGCTGGTGGAGTTGCGGAGGGCAGGGCTACTGCTCGGATATTTGACATTGATGATATTCGAGAGTTACGGATTTCCGTAGAGGAATGGAGTTTAGTGGAGATAGTTGTGCTAAACTCGGTTGACAATATACGTGTTCTCAATAGCCAGGGTTTTGATTTTTCCGTGGAAGACGGCGTGTTAAGGATAGATTCGCCACGTTCGTCAGTAACGGTTATTTTGCCCAACTTGCCCAACTTGCCCAACTTGGAGGATTCAACGCCATTATTTGACAATATTCATATCGGCGGAGGGCTTGCCAATATACGAATAGTTGGGTTGGATACGCATTTAGCCCAAAATTTGACTATAACGAATCCAGATAGTTTGACACGGATATACGATGTTAAGGTAAGCGGTGCGTTGCATTTTTTGAGTAGCGATTTTGATGCTGATTTTGTGCACTTGACCAATGTGATTGCTGGGGAAATTAGTGGTAGCTTGCCGTAAGGGGATTTGTGAAAATTCAAAAAACGAGCCTGTAAAAAGGCTCGTTTTTTGATTTGACAAATATTGAAATAACGGCAAGCATAGTGTATAATGAAACCAAGAACAGAAAAACGGCGGATTGGTACGATTTAAGAAAGGGGCTATAAATGAACCCGAAAACACTAAAAACCCTCGAATATAACAAAATAATCGATTTGCTTGCATTGCGTGCAGTTTCCGTATCTGGAAAGGCTCTGTGCGGCGAACTCCTTCCTGACACCAATATGCTGGACATAGAATCAGCCCAACAAGAAACAACGGATGCTGTAGCTTGCATATTGCGTAAAGGTAGCCTACCATTGGGCGGAATAAGAGACATACGTTCGCAACTAAGGCGAGCCGTGGCTGGCGGTATGCTTAATATAGAAGAACTGTTGCATATCGGCGATTTTCTGTACGTATGCGGTAAAATCAACGAATATGGGCGTTTTGACGACCTTTCAGCGGGCGATAAGGATTTTGCCGATTTTGAGTCGCTGCGGCCTCTTTTTGATGGAGTTTCTACAATACGAGCTTTGGAGGACGAGATAAAACGCTGTATCCTAAACTCCCAAGAACTTTCGGATATGGCAAGCAGCCAACTAGCCGCCATACGGCGTAACATCAGAGGTGCGAGCGATAAGGTAAGGGAACATTTAAATAAAATTGTACATTCCGCCGAATACAAGACCATGCTGCAGGACAATATAGTAACTATGCGTAACAGCCGCTATTGCCTACCTGTAAAGGCGGAATACCGAGCCACTTTCCCAGGAATGATACATGACCAATCCTCATCGGGGGCAACCCTCTTCATGGAACCTAACAGCGTTGTGCAGCTCAACAACAAGATTAAGGAACTGCTTTTTGACGAGCAACGGGAAATAGATCGCATTTTGTTAAAACTTAGCCAACTCGTGGCGGAATATGCGGATACATTAAATATTTCAATAAATATGCTTACTCGGCTGGATTTTATCTTTGCAAAAGGCGAACTTTCCATTTCGATGAACGCTACTAGGCCGCTTTTTTGCGACAAAATCAACATGAAAAAAGCCAGACACCCGCTATTGCCCGCCAGCACGGTTGTGCCAACGGATATTTATTTGGGGGAAGATTTTAACACCCTGCTAATAACTGGCCCTAACACGGGCGGAAAAACCGTTACCCTAAAAACAGTGGGGCTTTTAACCTGTATGGGGCAGGCGGGCTTGCATATCCCCGCTTTTGATAATTCGGAATTGGCTGTATTCGATAATGTCTTTGCGGATATTGGCGACGAACAGAGTATCGAGCAAAGTTTGAGTACATTCTCCTCGCATATGAAAAACATAGTGGAAATTTTGGGAGTGGTCGATCAAAATACGCTTGTGCTATTAGATGAACTGGGGGCTGGTACCGATCCCACCGAGGGTGCGGCATTAGCGATAGCGATTTTGGATTTTCTGCACGAACGCAATGTATGTACGGTAGTTACCACACATTATAGCGAGCTTAAAATGTATGCACTAAGCACTCCAGGGGTGGAAAATGCGGGCTGCGAGTTTGATGTAGAGACTTTGCGGCCCACATACAAGTTATTGATAGGAATCCCAGGCAAGAGCAACGCCTTTGATATATCGGGCAAATTAGGATTGCCCCATGCCATTATCGATCGTGCGAAATCCGTTTTAAGCCATAATGATGTGAAATTTGAGGACATAATAACGGATTTGGAAGTAAGCAAAAAAACGGTAATCCTAGAGAAAGAACGGGCGGAGCAATACAGACGAGAGTCCGAAAATTTGAGGAAGAGCCTAGAGGCAAAACAGGAAAAATTGGCAAGTCAACGTGAAAAAATACTGCAAACGGCAAAAGAAGAGGCAAGAATCCTTCTCCAAACAGCCCGTGAAGAAACCGATGAAATGTACAAAAATTTCCAAAGGCAGTTGCGGGCAGCACAGGGGCAGAGCGATTTGGACAAGGCTCGCCAATCATTACAAGGTCAGCTAGGGGCTATGGAAAAAGAGATAGCTCCAACGCAAGTTAAAAAAATCCTGAAACCGCTCCCGAAAAATATCAAAAAGGGCGATAAGGTTTTTGTACACTCGTTGAACCAATCCGCTATAATACTAGACGATGGCGTTGAGAATTTAGACAGCATATTTGTACAGGCGGGGATAATGAAAATAAAGGTAAAAATCACGGACTTATCCCTCGATGGCTCGGCTAAAGCGGACGATAAAACCCCAAACGCTACCTATAGTGCTAATTTGGGCAAAAGCAAACATATTTCCCCCGAGATAGATTTGCGGGGAATGATGGTGGAAGAGGGAACGGAAAAAGTCCGAAAATACTTAGATAATGCGTATTTGGCGAGCCTTGCACAGGTAACTATAATACATGGCAAAGGCACGGGTGCTCTTAGAAAGGCGATACACACCGCCCTCAAGCAGCATCAATTCGTTAAAAATTTTCGTGTAGGCTCGTTTGGCGAGGGCGAGGACGGAGTTACTATAGTCGAAATCAAGTAGTGTCGCAAACAAGTAGAATTTTAAAAGATGCGGGTCTGGGGGCGCGCCCCCAGCGGGGTGTGGGGCAGAGCCCCACGGTTTTATGACGTTTAGGAGTTGCAGAATGGATAGACTTCAAAAATATTTGGCATATTCTGGAATAACCTCTCGCCGCAAGGCGGAAGGACTTATAACGGCGGGCAGAGTTACCGTAAACGGCACTGTAGTTGATAAATTGGGTACAAGGATAGATCCCGATACCGATATTGTTACGGTAGACGGCAAGATTGTACAATCGCAGCCGAAACAGCTATACATAGCCCTACACAAGCCCATATCCGTGGTAAGCTCTGTAACCGACCCTAGGAATCGCCCCGTGGTTATGGATTTTGTCAAGGATATATCCGCCAGAATCTTCCCCGTGGGGCGACTCGATTATGATACATCTGGGCTTATTTTACTTACAAACGACGGACGTTTGACACAGGCACTTACGCATCCAAAGCACGTTATCCCCAAAAAATATATCGCCGATTTAAAGGGCGTTCCAAACTATAGGGCGTTAGCGGCATTTAGAAGCGGCTTGAAAATAGACGATGGCATCAAGACCGCCCCAGCCAAAATAGAGATAACCCGCAAAAAACATGATAGCTGCAAGGTATGTATCACTATATTTGAGGGTCGGAACCGCCAAATACGCAAGATGTGCGATGCCATAGGACATCCCGTAACCAAACTAAAGCGTATCTCTATTGGAAAAATCAGCCTTAACGACCTCCCCGTGGGCAAACACAGACATCTAACTGCAAAGGAGCTTTCCGCAACCTACTCCCTTTTTGAAAACGAGGGAAAATAAATCGTCCTCTTGTAAAAATATTTTGGCTGTGTTAGAATTAGCAGACTAAGCTATGGCATTTTAACTAGTAGCTCATGGCTTTAGCGGGTGAGAAATCACTAAAACTAGAGACAACAACTGGAGGTACAAAAAAGTGGGAAAAATACTACTAATAGGGGCGAATCACGCAGGCACAGCGGCGGCGAACACCATTCTGGACAACTACAAAGACAAAGAACTTGTAATCTTCGACCGCAATAACAACATATCCTACCTGGGCTGCGGAACTGCACTCTACATCGGCAAACAAATTGCTGGCACCGATGGCTTGTTCTATTCTTCCAAGGAAGAACTGGAAAAAAAGGGTGCAACAGTCTACATGAACACGACCGTTACGGACATCGACTACGACAACAAAGTCGTGAAAGCCAAACAAGAGGACGGCACCGTCATCGAGGAGACCTACGAAAAGCTAATCCTAGCGACAGGCTCTTCGCCACTGCGGCCGTCGATTAAAGGCACGGAAGCAGACGACGTTTTTTTCGTCAAACTCTTTCAGGACAGCCAAAAAATCAACGAACGCCTAAACGACCCTGACGTGCAGAACGTCATCACCGTGGGCGCTGGTTATATCGGTGTGGAAATCGCCGAGGCTGTTCACCGCCGTGGCAAAAATTCCATGCTCTTCGACCTTGCCGAGGGCGTGCTTTCTGGCTATTACGACAAGGAATTTTCGCAAGAGATGAGCAACGTGCTAGAAAAAGGCGGCGTTAAGCTACATTTCAAGGAAAATCTGGAAAAAATCAACTCCCTTGACGGCACGAAAGTAACGTCCGTCGTCTCGAACAAGGGCGAATATCCAGCCGACCTAGTCTTACTAGCCGTGGGTTTTCGGCCGAACACCGACCTCGGTCAGGGACGTGTGGAGCTCGGCACACGCGGTGCATTTAAGGTCAACCTAAAACAGCAGACTTCCGTCAAGGACGTATACGCAATCGGCGACTGTGCAACCGTTTACAACAACGCACTTGGCGACGAGGACTACATTGCTCTAGCCACAAACGCCGTCCGTAGCGGAATAATAGCGGCTCACAATGTATGCGGAAAATACCTTAACTCCGCCGGAGTTCAAGGCTCGAACGGCATTTGCATTTTCGATTACAAGATGTTTTCGACAGGCCTTTCCTTAGAGCGGGCGCAGGCACGTGGCATACCAGCCGATTACGTTGATTACGAGGACAATCAAAAGCCCGAATTCATGGAGTCGAACAACGGACCAGTAAAGCTCCGAGTAATTTACGCAAAGAAGACACGCAAAATAATCGGAGCACAGATAGCCTCATATCTCGACATATCAATGGGGCTACACTTATTCAGCCTAGCCATATCCAAGGGCTTAACCATCAACGAACTACCCTTACTAGACATTTTCTTCATGCCCCACTTCAACAAGCCGTTCAACTACATAACAATGGCAGGCCTTACTGCTAGATAAAGTCAAAAGATTAAAACCGTGGGGCTCTGCCCCACACCCCGCAAGGGGGCTAGCCCCCTTGACCCCCAACTTTCGTTTTACATGGCTCGTGGTTTTCCAATATGCTACTGCAAATTTTTAGCCATTGGAAAAATGGCACGAAAATGCCCCAATCGCTCCAAATTTGTAGCGATTGGTGGGAATCCAAGGGAACAAAAAATAGCGAATGTGCAGTCCAGGGCGCGCCCTGGTGGGGGTGTGGGGGCAAAGCCCCCACGGTTTTGGAGGTGTGGAATGTTTAGAAATTTTGAGGAA
>WRKH01000172.1 GCA_009778175.1 Turicibacter sp. | reverse complement strand
CAAAGCAACCGCATAACCCGCCAAATACTTCATTCCTACCACCTATCCTTCAAAACTAAGACCGTGGGGGCTCTGCCCCCACTACCCCCGCAAGGGGGCTAGCCCCCTTGACCCCCTTCGTTCGCTCTTTTTTGGGTCATGGTTTTTCCCAATCGTTTCAAATTTGTAGTTTTCGTGGGGAAGCTGAGAGCCAAAGGTAAACTAACGAGCGGATCAAGGGGTGTACCCTTTGCGGCAATACGGTCTTATGTTTTAGATTATGTATTTTTGGTCTTTCTTGGGTGCCTCGTCAAGTTCTTTTTTCTTGTCTTCGTAGCCTGGGCGACCGAACAGAGCGTAAGTTGCATTTTTGCCCTCTTCCACGCCTGGCTGGTCGAATGCGTTGATTTCCAACAACTCGCCCGCAAATGCTGTCGCAATCTCGAAAAAGTGGAGAAGATAGCCCAATGTCTGCGGGGTTACTTTCGGCAACGTGAGCGTCATGTTCATCTTGCCCGCAACTGTCAAGGCGTATTCCGTGGCGACCTGCTCCGTCTGAATCAGCTTATTATGCGTTACGCCGCCCAAAAATCCCAAGCTAGGCATATCCGTGTACACTTTCGGAATCGTAATCGTCTCTTTATACTCGTCCACGCCCATCAGCACGATTATCTTGTCGAACGGCCCCTCTGTGTACAGCTGAACCTGCGAATGTTGGTCGGTTGCGCCGAGTGCTTTCACGGGCGTTTGACCCACGTTCACGATTTTCCCGTTAATATCGTACTTCTTGCCCAGCGATTCCGCCCACAGCTGTGCGTACCAATCCGAAATAAATTTGAGCGAGTCCGCATAAGGCATCATAACGGAAATATTCTTGCCCCTCTTCATTGCGATATAATGCAGGATTGCGTACATATAAGCGGGATTCTTGGTGTAATCCTTGCCGTTGCGGCAAAGGTTGTCCATTTCCGCCGCGCCTTCGAGCAGCCCCGCAATATCAATCCCGCAGAACGCCGCTGGCAACAGCCCCACAGGCGAAAGTTCCGAAAACCGTCCGCCCACGCCCGAGGGAATTATAAATGTTTTATAACCCGCCTTGTTGGCGATTGCGATGAGATTTCCCGTGGATTTGTCCGTGGTGCAGACGATATGCTTTTTGTAGTCGTCGCCAAGCTGCTTTTTCAGCATCTCCTCGATAATCATAAACTGCGACATCGTCTCCGACGTGCTGCCCGACTTCGAGATGACGTTAAAGAGCGTCTTTTTCAAGTCCAAAATATCGAACAAATACACAAGTCGCTCGGGATCGACATTATCGACCACGTATAATTTTGGGTAGCCGCCGACTTTTTCACGGGGCAACTCGTTGTAATACGGGTGGTTCAAAGCCTGTTGCACCGCCAACGGCCCGAGTGCCGAGCCGCCGATTCCCAGCACGACAAATGCCTCGATGTCGGACTTCATCTCGTCCACATACGCCACAATGTCCTTGACGACATCCGCCTGCTCAAATGGGAGATTGCGCCAATCCATGCCGCCGTCTGCGTGTTTCTGCGCCATCGCCGCAACCGCCGTCTCGATGCGAGGTTTTAACGCATCTAGCTCACTTTGGGCTATGCCCTGCGAGCCTAGCTTTTCGCTCATCATGTTGTTGTAATCCAGTTTCATAAAAATACCGCCTTTCAGTTTTTTATATACAGTATAACATACTTTTCGGCGGATTGGTAGAGGGTGCGGAAATTTAGCTCTAAAATTTAATATGAGTTGGTTGGATAATCATTAAACATTATGCAGCACCGTTTCGACAAAAATGCGTAGAGTTGAAAATAAGCCGAAGATAAGGTATAATTGTAGATGAAAGAGGTGGAGAAACATGACACAAAATCCAAGTTACTCGACAACATTTGATAAAAGACCCCAGATAACCACCACCAACTTTTGGCAAGCCATTAGACGAATTATTACAATTCTCGTTGGAGCATATAACGCCAAAATTTACGATTGATACCGACGAAAACCGCTTAGTGTTGGCGTGGGAAAAAGCGTTTTCAAATTTGAAAGGAAAGTACAAGGCAAAAAGAGCCGAATTTATAGACTATTTTGTACGGAGGAGGATACAAGATGCTGGACAAATACGTGGTGCGATGTGAGAACGTAACCGAGCCTATCGGAACTTTGGAAGTCGATGTAGCCGAGGATTATTTTAACATTGACATCAACCCAAACTATGATGGTCCCAAACCGCTATTTATGGCTTACCCTAAGGCTGTGATGCCATTACAGGAGCAGGTTAAAATATGGGTGTTGGAGCGGTCGCCCGAGCCGCATTATGAGTTTATAGATGCGTTAGTGGAAAAGGCGGGCTTGGACAAATATGACCCTTATGGGTTTTTCAAATATAACAAGGGTAGATTTATAACGGATAAATTTTATGTGGAGGAGGTTTAGTTATGACATAACCGAAGATTTATGTAAAAAATGTGCAAAATGCTGTACAGATGTTATAATGAAAGTAGCACTAGACAACAGCACTGCATATAAATAAACCACCCCCACAAACCGCATAAAATCAATATCAACAAACAAGCAGGTCAAGGGGCGTACCTCTTGCGGCAAGACAGTCTTGTGCCAGGTGTGGGGTATGACAAAGAAGCCCCACGGTTTTAATCTTTAAAAAGGAGGAGTGTTTATGGATATTTTTGATATTTTGGGGCCCGTGATGATAGGGCCGTCTAGTTCGCATACGGCGGGGGTTGTGAGGATCGGGAATGTGGCGCGGCGGATTTTGGGTGCTACGCCCGAAAAGGCACATATATTTTTCCATGGCTCGCTTGCGAAAACCTTTCGGGGGCATGGGAGCGATAAAGCCATTGTAGCGGGGCTTTTGGGCTTTAAACCCGAGGACGTTCGGATTCGGAATAGTTTGGAGCTGGCGGGCGAAATGGGGCTGACCTTTGAGATTCGGACAGTTGAGTTGGAGAATGTACACCCCAATACTGTGGTCTTGGAGCTTGAAGGCAGCAAACCCTTGACAATGCAAGCCGCTTCGGTCGGCGGCGGGAATATTATGGTGCAGAAGATTAACGAGATTGATGTGCTTTTCGACGGATATTATGACACACTTGTGATTATCCACGAAGATGCACCAGGGGCGGTTTCGTTGGTTACTAATATCTTGGCGGTGGAGAAGATTAACATTGCGAATATGAAAATGCACCGCTCGAAAAAAGGCGGTAAGGGGATTATGATAATCGAAGTGGACGGGCGATTGGACAGGAGTTTGACGAATGTCATTGCGGCGTTGCCACGAGTGGAACAGGTAACGAAATTGACGGGGGCGGTAACATGATAAATTTCAACAGTTTGGCGGCGATAATCGAATGTGCAGAGGCAGAAGGGACGACGATTTCGGCGTTGACATTAACACAGACGGCAGAGGACACGGAGCGTTCGGAAGCGGAGATCTTGGCTCAAATGGCGGAGAATTTGGCAGTTATGAAAGAGGCGGTCAAAGAGGGTGCAAAAGAGGGCTTGCAGTCCGTGAGCGGTATGACGGGCGACTGGGCGTATCGAGTAAAGTCGAAATTCGGGCAGCGTGAGGCGTTTTGCGGCGAGTTCGTGAGCGATGTCATTTGCAACGCAATGGCGGTAATGCACGTGAACGCTTGCATGGGGCGGATTGTGGCGGCTCCCACGGCGGGCAGTTGCGGTATTTTGCCAGCGTGTTTGATTTCATTGCAGAATCACCATGAAATATCGGACGAAGAGCTGATAAACGGGCTGTTAAACGCCTCGGCGATAGGGATGGTAATAGCAAAAAATGCGACTTTGGCGGGTGCACAGGGAGGTTGTCAAGCGGAGTGTGGCTCGGCGGCGGCGATGGCGGCTAGTGCGATAACCGAGATTTTGGGCGGTACGCCTACGATGTGCGGCTTTGCGGTGGCACAGGCGTTAAAGGCACTAATGGGATTGGTATGCGATCCCGTGGCGGGTTTGGTGGAAGAACCGTGCATAATCCGCAATACAACGAGTGCGATGGTGGCGATTTCAGCAGCACAGGTGTCGCTTGCAGGTGTGCCTAGCTTGATTCCAGCCGATGAGGTAATAAAGGCCATGGACTATATCGGACGGCATTTACCCGCCTCGCTACGAGAAACGGCAGACGGAGGCTTAGCTACAACCCCGACTGGAATCGAGATAACTAGGGGACTGGAAAGCAAGAAATTTTAAAATTGGAATTTTGTGGGGATTGCAGGAGAGTTAAATTTTAAAAAGTGCGGGTCTGGGGGCGCGCCCCCAGCGGGGTCAAGGGGCAGAGCCCCTTGCGGGGTGTGGGGCAGAGCCCCACGGTTTTAATTATCAAAAAGACTGTAAAAAGTGCATATCGTTTTCGTAGAGTAAGCGTAGATCGTTTATGGCGTAGCGTTGCATTACAATACGATCGATACCCATTCCAAAAGCATAGCCCGAATATTTTGATGGGTCTATGTTGCAATTCTTTAATACATTTGAATGAACCATGCCGCAGCCCAATAATTCAACCCAACCCGTAGCTTTACAAACAGGGCAAACGCTGTCCTTGCCCCCGCACGCAAAACATTGTACGTCCATTTCGGCACTAGGCTCTGTAAATGGGAAAAAACTCGGGCGGAATCGTATTTCGATGTCGTTGCCCAAAATATTTTGAGCAAACACCGTTAAAATACCCTTCAAATCCGCCATTGTAACGCCTTCATCCACAAGGAGTCCCTCGATTTGATGGAAAGTTGGGCCATGAGTGGCATCCCATTCGTCTGAACGATAAACTTTACCAGGTGCTATAATCCTTATAGGCGGTGCGGATTTCTCCATGGTGCGTATCTGTACGCCTGATGTTTGTGTGCGTAATAAAAATCCGTCGCTCGTATAAAAAGTGTCTTGTTCATCCTTTACGGGATGGTTTTTTGGTATGTTTAGAGCCTCGAAATTATAATAATCTGTCTCCACTTCAGGCCCGTCCGCCACACTAAAGCCCATTCCAATAAACATCTCAATCATCTCGTCCAAAACCAAGGTTAGCGGGTGCAGCCGCCCCAGCGGACGGCGGTTTCCTGGTAAAGTTACGTCTATACCCTCGTTCCTTATGCTGTTTTCAATCTGTTTTTCAGCCAAAATATCACGAAAATCCTCCAAGCGTTTTTCGGCAAAGTTCTTTAGCTCGTTTATAAGCTGACCTGCTTGCGGGCGAGTTTCGATTGGCAATTTCCCTAACGATTTCAAAAGCCCCGTGATTGCACCCTTTTTGCCTAAATAAGCTATGCGTTGGGCTTCAAGCTCCTCCGCTGTAGAAATTGTGTCGAATTTGTCATTAAAATCTCGCTTTAATTGGGCTATTTGCCCCTGTATATCCTCCAACACTATCTTTTCCCTCCTTTAATGGTGTTAAAAATCAATTCCATCCCTATTGTACCATTTTTTTCGAAAAACAGCAAGCAAAGCCAGATTAAAAAATCTTGACTGCCAGTTGCCGAGTGTGCTAAAATTAAAACGTGCACTAGAGATTCGCCCATTCGCCTGTTCGCCCAGCTGTATATTTGGAGGAATAAATTGGATATTTACACGTATTGGCTCACAACCGTATATAATATAGGGGCAGTTAAGCAAAACCTACTGCTAAGGCATTTTGGCAATGCAGAGGCAATTTATAACGCTACCGTGAGCGATTTGCAAAATATTAAAGGTTTGACTGAAAACAATATCGGATATATACTTAAGAGCAAGAATTTTGAGCAGGTAAAATATGGTGCGGAACGATTGAACCGAGTCGGCATCTCATTCGTGGGGTTACACGATGAAAATTATCCTGCGATACTAAAAGATATAGCGGCACCTCCTGTGGGTTTGTTTTGTTTGGGTAAAATACCCGATAAAAACCTAGGCTCTGTCGCCATTATAGGTTCACGCAATTCAACGGAATATGGGCAAAAAATAGCCCATGATATGGGGAAAATTCTATCAAACGAAAACATAGTGGTCGTAAGCGGTATGGCATATGGCATAGATAGTATGGCACATAGAGGGGCGTTGGAGGGTACAGGTCAAACCATTGCCGTCTTGGGTTGCGGCGTGGATATTTGCTACCCTGCTGAAAACAGGAAATTAAGGGATGCCATCGCTCAAAAAGGATGTATAATATCTGAATATCCGCCAGGAGTTACGCCTAGACCCTATCATTTTCCCGCTCGCAACCGCATTATAAGCGGACTAAGCCAGCTAGTAATCGTAGTGGAATGTGGTAAAAAAAGCGGCACATTATTGACTGTAGACCACGCTTTGGAGCAAGGGCGTTCAGTAATGGCTGTGCCAGGCAACATAACAAGCAAATACAGCGAGGGTACAAACGGGTTAATAAAACAGGGGGCAGAGCCTATGTGCAGGTATGAAGATATATTTTTCATGCTAGAGACAACGGGCAAGGTTAAAATCGCCACAAAATTAACGGATATTCCGCTAAATTCCACTTCAAACGTCAGCTTTGGCGATGCCGTTTCCGATGCAAAAAAGCAGCCTCAAAAGATAAATGTTGCAGAAAATGAAAAAATAGTATATTATTCACTAGAGGACACAAATCCGCTAAGTATCGAGGAGATAATCGTGAAAACGCAGGAAAGTCCGCAAAATGTACAATACATACTGACCATGCTGGAGCTGAACGGCTTAGTTCGTAAGCTGCCAGGTATGCGATATATAAAGACCTAATTTATCATCATACCAGAACCCCCTTGAAACACACCCAGCGACACAAGCATAAAACGCCTAAATCAATGTAAAAAAATGCAAAAAGTGCGGGTCTGGGGGCGCGCCCCCAGCGGGGTCAAGGGGCAGAGCCCCTTGCGGGTCTGGGCAGAGCCCAGCGGGGTGTGGGGCAGAGCCCCACGGT
>WRKH01000171.1 GCA_009778175.1 Turicibacter sp. | reverse complement strand
GTTTGCGGTGCAGATACTGGAGAGCAAGAAATTAGGCGACAACGTGTTTTTGAAGAATTTGCGGAGCGAGCTTACAAAGCACGATATGGCTAAATTGTTGTATGCGTATCAGAAGTACGGCGTGTTGGAGCGGACTAGTGCGTATCTTAGTAGGATATTTGCCGCTAATATGGTAGCTTTAGAGGAGGTTAAGAATATGACAGAGGCTAATGTGCAAGAAATTTTGTATAGGCATTTTAAGGATAAAGGTTGGATAGATAGGGATATAGAGGATAGCAAGCGTGAAAGTGCTTTTGAAATGTTGCAAAGGAATTTTGACATTAAAGATATAGCGGCTATTCTTAAAATGCCCACAGAATGGGTGCAAAGCCTAGTAACAACCCCAACCGACAGCATTCAAAATTAAGGTTGGAGTTATAACTAAATCACAGGGGGGCATTATGTCGACCGAAAAAAGAGACAAGGTATATTGGCACGATGCGTTTTTTGCGGCATTGCAACTGGAATTTCACGATTACATAGACGTGCTGACGTTCATAGACGAACACCAACTAAGCAAAGAGGCGTTAATAATGGACGTTTTAATCATCAAAAAAGCGGCGAACGTCCGAATCAGCACAAATATAGGCAGAATATTCCAAACGCACAACATCGTTGAATACAAATCGGAAACGGATAATTTGACAAAATGGGATTATTACAAGGTTGTGGGCTATGCAAACCTGTACTCGGCATTTGGCGAAATCCCAACTGAGGAGATAACGATTACATTCGTGTCCACTCCGAAGCCTGTGAATCTGTTGAGTCATCTCGTAAACGAGCGAGATTTTGCGGTTGAGGAGGTCGAGCCAGGGATATACCATATTAAAGGCGATATGTTTGCCGTACAGATACTGGAAAGCAAGAAATTAGGCGACAATGTATTTTTGAAGAATTTGCGAAGTGAGCTTACAAAGCACGATATGGCTAGATTGCTATATGCGTATCAGAAATATGGCGTGTTGGAGCGGACTAGTGCGTATCTTAGCAGGATATTTGCCGCAAATGCGGCGACTTTAGAGGAGGTTAAAAGTATGATGGATGCTGCTATGTATGATTTTTTTTATAAACAATTTAAGGAAAAAGGTTGGATAGATAGGGAAATAGAGGACAGCAAGCGTGAAACTGCTTTTGAAATGTTACAAGACGGTTTTGCGCCCAATAAAATTGCTAAATATTTGCATATGCCCATAGAATGGGTGCAAAACCTAGCAACAACCCCAACCGACAGCATTCAAAAAGTTTAGTAGGATATTTGCCGCAAATGCGGCGATTTTAGAGGAGGTTAAGAGCATGATGGATGCTGCTATATTTGTTTTTTTTTGCAGACACTTTGAAGAAACGGGAAAATTTGACGAACTTAGGAGAAGTTGGGAAGAGCAAAGGTTACGTGAAACTGCTTTTGAAATGTTACAAAGGAATTTTGACATTAAAGATATAGCGGCTATTCTTAAAATGCCCACAGAATGGGTACAAAACCTAGCAACAACCCCAACCGACGCACCCTAACATAGAAATCAAACAGGTTTTGGAAACCTAAACGATAATCCCCACAAAAAATTTTTTGAAATTTTTTCAAAAAAAACATTGACAAACCCAAACCCCTCTGTTACAATATAAATACAACCGCAGACAGTAGGTGCCACAAGCATAAACCCTACCGAGGTACCCAACATTACAAACTCACCCTGTCTGTCGGTCAATATATCTTCGCAGGGCATTTGTCGTGCGGAAAATTAAAATACCAAAAAGACAAGGAGGTGAAATATTGCCAAATATTGCTAAAAAAGAGGAACTAGTCCAGGAAATACGTGAAAAAGTAGAACGCGCGGCATCCGTGGTACTAGTGAACGCGCGCGGACTTACCGTGTTGCAGGACACGAATTTGCGGCGGTCGTTGCGCGAGGCGGGCGTGGATTACAAGGTTTACAAAAATACCATGATAAATTTCGCCATAAAAGGCACAACATCTGAACCGCTTGCACCACATCTGCACGGCCCAACCGCCATGGCATTCAGCTACGACGAGGCGACAAAGGCGGCGAGCATAATCAACAAGAGCCGCAAGGATATGCCAAAGTTGGAGTTTAAGGCTGGCGTGGTGGACGGCGTGTTGTACGATGCGGACGGCATGGTGCTGATTGCGGACATTCCGTCAAGGGAAGTCTTGCTGTCTCGCTTGCTCGGCTCGTTGCAGTCGCCTATCGCCTCGTTTGCGAGGGTTATCAATGCCCTTGCCGAGGAAAAGGGCGGTGGTGGCGGTGGCGAAAATTCGACAAATGCTGAACCAACCGCACCAACCGAAGAAACGGCGGAACAATCGGAATCTCCCAAGGTAGAAGTGGCGGAAACGCCGCAAGAACCGCCAGCGGAGACACCAGCGGCGGAAACGCCAGCGGAGCAACCAACGGAAGAGCCAGCGAAAGCCGAGCCACCAGCGGAAGAAACGGCTGAACAAGCCGAACCGCCAGCAGAGCCAGCGGCAGAAGAGCCAGCGGCAGAGGAAAAACCGCCTGAACAGGCGTAAAAATCAAAAGGAGGGCTATTAGAAAAAATGGCAAAATTAACAATAGAGGAATTTCTCTCGGCGTTGGACGAGCTTTCGGTGTTGGAATTAAACGAACTCGTTAAGGCTGTGGAGGAGAAATACGGAGTATCGGCGGCGGCAGGCGTGGTAATGGCTGGGCCGGCGGCAGGAGCTGCTGAGGCGGCGGAGGAGAAGACCGAATTTGACCTTGAACTCACAGACGTGGGCAAGGAGAAAATCAAGGTTATTAAGGTAGTGCGCGAGGTTACAGGGCTTGGCTTGAAAGAGGCAAAAGAACTGGTTGACGGCGCTCCGAAGATTTTCAAAGAGTCTATCGGAAAAGCGGATGCAGAGGGCTACAAAGCCAAATTCGCCGAGGTTGGCGCGACTGTTACGCTTAAATAGAAATAGGGGGATTCCATATGAAGAAACTGGGGATTTTGGCACTTGCGGCGGTGCTGTCGCTTGGCTTGGCTGTGTCGGTTTTCGCCACGGACGAGCCGTTTGAGACGTTTATCGGACTGCGTCATGCGATGATTGAGCGGTTCGGCACGACAAGTTTTGACGACATAACCGAAGAGGAGTTCGAGGAATTTTTGGACGACTTTTCGGCGAATGCGGTCGCTTACTTGGACAGCATAGAGGCGATTTTCACGGCGGACGGTTTTGACGTTGACGTTTTTAATGCACGTGAAATCGTGTGCGAAATTTGCGGCGTGGGCGTTTTTACGGCGACTAGCATTGAGAATGAATGGTTGCCCAGTTCTAGCCGCCGTGTTGTAGACGGAGTGGAAGAAGTCCAGGAAGTGCGTGGCGTTCTTTACACGGTTGCGTGTCCAGAGGATAACTGCCGACTTGGTAGGCATATTTTGGAGAATCAATTCCGTTGGGTGCCTGTCGATTAGCATTTTCCCCAAAAATTTCGGAAACCGAAATGGCGGAATGACGGAATGTTTAGCGGATAAAATGCCGTAAAATAGCGGAACGGAGAGAGAGAAGACGGGCGACCGAGGACGGTCGCCCCTACGAGCCGTTGCGAATGGCGAGATGTTAGTCGTTTGCGAATGGGAAAAATAAGCCGTTTGCGAATGACGAAATGCAAACCGTTGTGCAGACGGAAGAAACGAGCGTTTAGCAAGGAAAACAAAAAAATTGTAACCGAGACAAAAAAGAATCCGCAAAAACATAACAAAAAGTTAAAAGTTTGATCAAACTTTACAAAGTTTGCGGGGTGTGGGGCAGAGCCCCACGGTTTTAGTGTTTTGGGTTAGTAGTATTGAAGAAAGGGGCTTGTGAATGGCCAGGAAATGGGTTTATATGTTTGAAGAGGGCGATGCTAGTATGAGGTCGCTGTTGGGCGGTAAAGGTGCCAATTTGTGCGAAATGACCAATTTGGGGATGCCTGTTCCTAATGGGTTCATTGTTACCACCGAGGCTTGTACGGCTTATAATGCGGGCGGGAAAGTGCTTGCGGACGAGGTTCGGGAGCAGGTTGTCGCTTGTATGGAACGGCTCGAAAAACAGACCGGGAAAAAGTTCGGTAGCGATAGTAATCCGTTGTTGATGTCCGTTAGGTCGGGCGCGAGGGCTTCTATGCCTGGTATGATGGATACCGTGCTGAATCTTGGGCTGAACGACAAGGCGACAGAGGCGTTGGCGAAATTGACCGATAATCCTCGGTTTGCTTATGACTCGTATCGACGCTTTATTATGATGTTTGCCGACGTTGTTATGGACGTGTCGAAACATAAATTTGAACACGCATTGGACGAATACAAGAAAGAGAAGGGCTATTCTAGCGACTTGGACTTGAATGCGGACGAGTTGAAAGAAATTTGCGACATTTTCAAGAAAGTTTATAAGGAAAACCACCAACATGAATTTCCTGCAAGTGCGATGGAACAGCTGTATGCGGCGATTACGGCGGTCTTTGAGTCGTGGGATAATCCAAGGGCGTTCATTTATCGGCGTATGAACGACATTCCGTACGAATGGGGCACGGCTGTTAATGTGCAGATGATGGTCTTTGGCAACATGGGCAATGACTCGGGCTCGGGCGTTGTGTTTTCCAGAAACGCGGCGACTGGCGAAGACGAGATTTATGGCGAATTTTTGGTGAACGCACAGGGCGAGGACGTTGTGGCTGGCGTTCGCACTCCGCAACCTTTCTCCGAACTCAAAACCACTATGCCCAATATTTACAAGGAATTTGTGGACTTTGCGAAACGGCTCGAACGCCATTATCAGGATATGCAGGACATGGAAATGACCGTTGAAAAGGGCAAATTGTACATCTTGCAAACACGGAACGGCAAGCGGACGGCTCATGCGGCGCTGAAAATTGCCGTCGATATGGTAAACGAGGGCATGATTACTCGGCGTGAGGCATTGTTAAAAGTTGACCCACGGCAGCTCGACCAGCTGTTGCATCCTGCGTTTGACAGGGCGGCTTTGAAAGCGGCATCGCCCATTGGCAAGGCACTTCCGGCATCTCCTGGTGCGGCGACTGGCAAGGTTTATTTCACGGCGAAAGATGCGGAGGCGGCGGCAGAGCGTGGCGAGGCGGTTATTCTCGTGCGGATGGAGACTTCGCCAGACGATATTATGGGAATGCACGTGTCGAAAGGCATTTTGACGGCGCGCGGCGGAATGACTTCCCATGCGGCGGTTGTGGCGCGCGGAATGGGAACTTGCTGCGTTTCAGGCTGTGAGGCAATCAAATTGGACGAGCCAGGGAAGAAATTCGAGTTGGGCGGCAACACGATAAAAGAGGGCGATTACATCTCGCTTGACGGCTCGGCTGGCACGATTTATTTGGGCGAAATTAAGACGGTTGACCCAGAGATAAGCGGTAATTTTGCGGAATTTATGAGTTGGGCGGACTGCGTTCGCACGATGAACGTACGCACGAATGCGGACACGCCGCATGACGCACAAGTTGCGTTGGATTTCGGTGCGGAGGGCATCGGCTTGACACGCACGGAGCATATGTTCTTCGAGCCTGACCGTATTCCAAAAATGAGAAAAATGATAATGTCGGATACGGAGGAAGAGCGGCGCGCGGCATTGCATGAGTTGCTGCCGTTTCAAAGGGCGGATTTTGCTGGGATTTTCGGCGTTATGGGCGACAGGCCAGTAACAATTCGCTTGCTCGATCCGCCATTGCATGAGTTCTTGCCGCAGACGGATGCGGATTACGAGGATTTGGCGAAAATCACAGGAAAAACGGTTGAGGCGTTGAAAGCACGTGCGGCATCGTTGCATGAGATTAACCCAATGATGGGGCATCGTGGTTGTCGTTTGGCGGTTAGTTATCCAGAGATAGCGGAGATGCAGACGGAGGCGATAATCGAGGCGGCGATTCAAGTCAAGAAAGACAAGGGATTTGAGATAGTGCCTGAAATTATGATTCCGCTTATCGGCGACGACAAGGAGCTTAACTACGTCAAGGACATTTGCGAGAAGACGGCGGACAAGATTATTGCAGATTCGCCTGTGAAAATCAAGTATATGTTGGGGACGATGATAGAGATTCCACGTGCGTGTATCATAGCGGACGAAGTGGCGAAGTCGGCAGAATTTTTCTCGTTCGGCACAAACGATTTGACACAGATGACTTACGGGTTGTCAAGGGATGATGCTGGGAAGATTTTGGCGGATTACACGGAGAAGAACATATACGAGGGGGATCCGACGGCGCGGTTAGATCAGACAGGTGTAGGCGTGTTGATGGAGATGGCGATACAGAAGGGACGCAGTGTAAAGCCGAAGTTAAAGATAGGCATATGCGGAGAGCATGGCGGCGAGCCGTCTAGTGTTATGTATTGTCATAATATTGGGTTGGATTATGTTTCGTGTTCGCCGTATCGTGTGCCGATAGCGAGGTTATCGGCCGCGCAAGCGGCCATGAGCCAGCGTAAGGAAGATTAAGAGATTAAAACCGTGGGGGCTCTGCCCCCACACCCCCACTGGGGCTCTGCCCCAGACCTGGCACAAGACCGTCTTGCCGCCACTTTGAAAAGTGGACAAACTTTAAATTTTTTTTGGTTTTGGGGGAGGTTTGGGCGGTTTGCAAGGGCTTTGAGAAATCAAAGCCCTTGGTTTTTTGCCCGTTAGCAAAGAAAAAAATGAGCGGGTCCAGGGGCGCGCTCCTGGCGGGGTCAAGGGGCAGAGCCCCTTGCGGGGGTCTGGGGGCTGGCCCCCAGCGGGGTGTGGGGCAGAGCCCCACGGTTTTAATCTTTAATATCGGCCGACGGTTATTTTTTCGTCTGAGAAATTTTCGACTGATGAGACTTTTT